>JAGRMU010000261.1:0-814 GCA_020441165.1 Sedimentitalea sp. | reverse complement strand
GATACCCAGGGCGTCAAGGACCGCAAGCAGCGCCGGTCGAAATACGGCGCCAAGCGTCCGAAGTAAGTTCAGCCGTGGCGGGGTGAACCCCGCCCTACCCGTTCGCCGTAGGGCGGGGTTCACCCCGCCGCCCGGCCCACTAGAGGAAGACACGAGATGTCCCGTCGTCACGCTGCCGAGAAGCGCGAAGTCCTGCCCGATGCCAAGTATGGCGATCGGGTCCTGACCAAGTTCATGAACAACCTGATGACCGACGGCAAGAAGTCGGTCGCCGAGACCATCGTCTACAACGCGATGGACCGGGTCGAGGCGAAGATCAAGCGCTCGCCGCTCGAGGTGTTCCACGAGGCGCTGGACAACATCCAGCCGTCGGTCGAGGTCCGCTCGCGCCGCGTCGGCGGCGCCACCTACCAGGTTCCCGTCGAGGTCCGCCCCGAGCGCCGCCAGGCGCTGGCGATCCGCTGGCTGATCAATGCCAGCCGCGCCCGCAACGAGCACACGATGGAAGAGCGCCTCGCCGGCGAGCTGGTGGACGCCGTCCAGTCCCGCGGATCGGCCGTGAAGAAGCGCGAAGACACCCACAAGATGGCCGAGGCGAACAAGGCCTTCAGCCACTACCGCTGGTAATACCGACCGCCGGGTCATCCCGGCGCACTCATAAGGCACCTGATCATGGCACGCGAATATCCCCTGCAACGCTACCGCAACTTCGGTATCATGGCCCATATCGACGCAGGCAAGACCACCTGCTCGGAGCGGATCCTGTTCTACACCGGCAAGTCCCACAACCTCGGCGAGGTGCATGACGGCGCCG
>JAGRMU010000036.1:12003-25570 GCA_020441165.1 Sedimentitalea sp. | reverse complement strand
AGCAAATCAGCGTCAGGGGCTTTCTCCACGACGTCGCGGAAGTTCATCATGTCGGTGGTCATCGGTGGTCCTCTCGGTTCTGGATCGGTGTCAGCAACCAGACCCTAACGGAACACCCCCGGTGACCACCTCAGCCAGAACCTACACCACTTAGCGTAATCGCCATGTCCGACCCACCTTTTATGGTGGAGCAACAAGGTGCGGTTGCTGCGGCAGCCACCGAGACCCAGAGCATGGAGGACACCACCATGGGTTTGTTTGCAGCACTGGACGTATCGCAGGAGGAAACGGCGATTTGCATTGTGGCTCAGGAGGGCGCGGTCTTGGCGGAGGCCAAGGTTCCGACCTGCCCGGACGCGATTTCCGACTGGTTGGATGCGCGTTCCGAGAGGATCGAACGGGTCGGCATGGAGACCGGCCCCTTGACGCGCTACAATCGGCGCCGAGAACTGGGCCATGCTCGCCTCGCTCGTCGCCACCTGCAAGCTGTCCGGCGTGAACCCCGTCGACGACCTCGCCGATACCCTCCGGGTCATCCTCGATGGACACCTCAGATCCCGCATCGAAGACCTCATGCCATGGCACCACCCCCAGCTGTCAAGCCTCGCCGCATAGGGCCTCGCCGTCGCTTACGGAGAATCGCGCTCTCATCCTGATTGTCGCGCTGCAAAAAGGATTGGTGCGCTCAAAGACCGGTAGCGTGACAGGCCAGAGCCGTTCAGAAAGCAGCTATAAGTTGACGCAGGATGCGCCAGATGGCTTCCGACATGCTATCTTCGCCATGTCATCCGAGCAGCAGCAATCGTAGCCTGGCCAAGCGAGATGCCGCCGTCGTTGCTTGGGAACTGGCGTGGACTCAACGCTTTGAGGTTTGCTGCGGCGAGAGCCTCAAGCACTCTGCTCTGGAGCAATCCGTTTTGAAACACGCCGCCGGACAAGACGACCGTATCGATGGCACGGGTCTTTGCCAAAGCTACGGCGTTCTGCGAAACGCAGGCGGCAAGGGTTGCGTGGAATCGGGCGGCGATCTCGGGCGCGGTGCGTCCCGATTGAAGGTCCCCAAGGATCCCTCGCCATAGTGCGCCCCAACCGATGACCGGGCCGACGTCGCAGGGATAGGGTCGCGCATCGCCCGGGTGTTCCTCTGCCAAGACCTGCAATTCCATCGCCGCCTGCCCCTCGAACGTGATCTCGTCGAAGCAAATGCCCAAGGCGCCTGCAACGGCGTCGAACAAGCGGCCCGCCGAGGTCGACAATGGGGCGTTGACGCCTCGGTCGATCATTTTCGACAACGTGGAAATCGGTTTGGTCTCGAGGTCCGCCAGAACGGGGATTTCACCAAATTGGCATCGGATTTCGCGCATCATGTCCGGCCCGAAAACCGCCGACAAATGGGCGAACGTGTTGCGCCACGGATGCCGGTTGGCCTGATCGCCGCCCGGAAGCGCGATCGGCTGGAAATGGGCCAGGCGTTCGAAATCTCGGAAATCGGCCAGCAGGAACTCGCCGCCCCAGATCGTGCCGTCGATTCCATAGCCCAAACCGTCCAGAACAACGCCCAGCACGGGACCGTCATTCGGACCATAGCCGTGTTCGGCCAATACCGCGGCAACATGCGCGTGATGGTGTTGGATGCTGACCGTATCGGCGCCCTGCCCCGCCGCGATCTCATGGCCGATACGGGAGGAAAAATAGCCGGGATGCCCATCGACGGCGACCAGTTTAGGTTCCAGATCGTGCATGTCCTGATAGAGCGCCAGATTGCTGCGGAAGTCCCGATGGCAAATGGCGCTCTCCATGTCGCCGATGTGTTGCGAGACGATCGCATGACCGCCTTTCAGCAGGCAAAAGGTATTCTTCAGATCCGAGCCGGTGGCGAGGATATCTGGTGCGTCCCGGAATCCATCGTGCAGGACCAGCGGCGACGGCGCATGGCCGCGCGCTCGTCGCAGACTGCACACTCGTCCGCCCACGACCTGCACCACGGAATCGTCGAGACGGTTCACGATGTCCCGGTCGTGGAGAAGAAAGGCATCGGCAATGCCTCCGAGGCGGGCGAGCGCCTCGTCGTTGGCGATGATTTGCGGATCGCTCGACAGGTTTCCCGAGGTCATCACCAGTGGAAAATCGAGGTGCCGGAACAGCAGATGGTGAAGCGGTGTGTTCGGCAGCATGAGACCCAGCCGCTTCTGCCGGGGGGCGACACATTCTGCGATCCGGGTGCCCGCGCGTTTCCGTGCCAGCACAATCGGTGCGGCGGGGCTTCGCAGCGCCGTCTCGGCATCCGCATCCAGTCGGACGATTTCGGCCGCCTGAATGAGATCGCGAACCATCAGGGCAAAGGGTTTCGCCGGCCGCCGCTTGCGCTGACGAAGCCGCGCAACCACGGCGTCAAGGGTAGCATCGCAGGCGAGCTGAAACCCGCCAAGGCCCTTGATGGCGACGATCTTGCCGGCGTTCAAAAGGCGGGCGGTTTCCCGGAGCGGATCGCCGTCCAGAGCATTGCCTGCGGCGTCCACCAGATCGAGTTTCGGGCCGCAGGCCGGGCAAGCGTTGGGCTGGGCGTGGAACCGGCGGTCCAGCGGATCCTCGTATTCGCGCTGACAATCGGTGCACATCGTGAACCGGTCCATCGATGTATTTGCACGATCATAGGGAATCGCCCTTGTGATCGAGAGCCTCGGGCCGCAATTGGTGCAGTTGGTGAACGCATAGCCGAAACGACGGTTGTCGGCGTCGGCGATCTCGTCCCGACACTCTGCGCAGGTCGCCGCATCCGGCACGATGCCCGTTCGCGCCAATCCCGCCTGGCTTTTCCCTATGGTGAAACCGACAAATCCAGGCAGGTCGTCGAGGGAAAGAACCTCGACGCTGTCGATGCGCGCCAGCGGCGGCACCTCCCGCCGCAGTTTCGCGATGAAGTGATCGATTTCCCATCTTTCACAGACCACGCGGATCAGAACGCCCTCGGAATCGTTCAGCACCTGCCCCTTCAGGCCCGCCTCGGTGGCCAGGCGCCAAACGGTCGGACGGAAACCAACGCCCTGCACAAGGCCGCGCACCCGAACCTGCCAGCCCCGCGCGCCAGCCTCGGCCATCAATGCACCGTGCAGACCATGCAGGGATCGAACGACCGGACGATGTGCTGCACGGCAACAGGTTCGGTTTCGCCGTTGCGGACCGGCGCGCCGACCAAAGCCGCCTCCAAGGCGCCCGGTTGCCCGGCGGCGTCCCGAGGCGAAAAATTCCAGGTGGTCGGTGCAATGATCTGGTAGTTGGAAATCTTGCCGCCCGACACTTTCAGCCAGTGCCCGAGCGACCCCCGCGCCGCTTCGACCAGCCCGGCGCCTTCGGCATCGTTCGGGGTTTCTCCATGCGCGATGAAGGCATCGGCCGGGCGGATCTCGCGCAGCCAGCGCACCATCTCGGGAACCAGAATGGCGACCTCCAGAAACCGGGCGACGATACGTGCCTCGACATTGCTGCCCTCGGCCACCAGATCCATAGCCAGCGGGTGCCCATCGACAACTTGCCGAGCAAGGGCGCCGACTTCGGCGGCGTGGCCTGCCAACCGTGGCGCCTTGCACCATGTATAGCCCGACGTCATGTGTCCGTCCGGTTCGGTCACGCCATCAAAGGGGTGCAGCGCGGTATCCGGCCCCAGCATCCAGGCATTCGACACATCCTCGGCGATCAGGCCGGTATTGAGCTGTTGCCTGACGTCGCCATCGCGCAAGCCGCGGGCAAAGAGGTGCCCGCTCGTCTGCCGGTAGGCGCCATAGCTGAGATAGCGGTCCTGCGCGCGCCCGAGACGGTTCAACCGGAGCGCCTCGGAGATCTTCAGGAACTGGAACAGGTCGCTCTGTGTAGGGCCGCAGCTTTCCAGCAAGGCGAACAGCTCATCGCGCGATCGCAGGTCGGCAAATTGTTCCAGCGCCACCCCTATGGCGGTTTGCTCGAGAAACCGCCGGAAGCCGGCGAGCAGCCCCAATAGACGCTGCACTTCGTTGGCCGCGACCCACTTCGTCACCCCGCCGGGTTGGAGCGACAATGTGTGCGGCCACTTCCCGGCAAGCGTCCCCACGATATGCATGAATTCGGCGCGCTGCGGCAGCATCTGCCGCACGGCACTTCCCCTGAGGGCCGTGAACCGCTCTGCGGTGGCCGCGTGCCAGGGTTCTGAGCCGTAGACCTCGCGGGTGAAGTCCGGTATGAAGAACAAGTAGAAATGGGTCAGGTGGTCGGCAATGTTCTCGGCCGCATGCACGATATTCGTGACAAGCTGCCCATTCGGCGCCGGTTCCAGCCCTTGCGCTCCGGCCAGCGCGGCGGCCGCCGCCACGGACTGGCTGACCGAACAAATGCCGCAAATCCGCGGCGCGATCACCAGGCCGTCTCGGGGATCCTTGCCTTGCAGCATCTGCTCGAAGCCACGGTAGAGCGGGGAGACGACCTCGGCCCGCGCGACATGGCCGTCGGACATCTCCAGCTTGACCTCGAGGTCGCCTTCGACCCGGTTGAACGGCCCGACGACGAGACGGCTCACGATTTGCGCCCCGTCTTCTTGCGGTCGGGAAAGACCCTGATCCGGTCCGACGTCGCGTTTTCCCGAAGCCGCCGCGGTGTTGCTGCTTTCGAGAGCGATGCCAGCGCCACGAACCACGCCTTGGGCATATCCGTGGGCAGCCCGACCGGAATTCCGGCAATCTTCGGGGTCTCGACGAAAGGATGGCCGGGCTCCTCGAAACCCGGTTCGGTACAGGCGATGCAGGGATAACCGCCGGTAATGCACGAGCCCGACCCGTTCCAGGCCCTGGTGTTGCAATCGCCTGCAGCTTGCGTACCCTTGCAACCAAGGTTTTCCATCATGCATCCTGCCTCGCAGAGTTTCTCGGCGCTGGCCTTGTATTCGTAGAATTCGTTCCGCGAACAGCCGTGGTGTACCAGCGAGCCGGAAATGGCGTCTGGTCGGCCGAGGGCGTCGAGGTGGTCGCGTGTCAGTGCGCCTGCGGTCAATTGCGACAGCGTTTCGGTGACCCAGTCGGGATGTACCGGACAGCCGGGAATGTTGATGACCGGCATACCCGCCCTGTCGGAAAATTTCCCGCCCAGAAGGCCGCCGGGTTGATCCCCGTCCCAGGCCAGCCCGACGGCTTCTCCGGGATTGCCGCCGCAGGCGGTAATACCGCCGAAGGCCGCGCAGCTTCCGACTGCAACCACGTGCGAGGCCTTTTCGGCGAGCGCGGCGATCACATCCTTCATCGGCTGGTCCCGGCCGGACATCATGTGAAACCGCCCGGTGCCGTTCGGGCCCATCATCACCGATCCTTCAAGGCACAATATGTCAAGGGGCACGTCACCCGAGAGCACGGCATCGATGATCGAGGTGACCTGCCGACCGGTCTCGGTACTCAGCGCCGGGTGCCACAGAAGGTTGATACCGGCGGTTTCAAACGCAGTGACGAAATCGGGGGCCTCGGCGCAGATAAGCGACAGGGTGCAGCCGCCACAGCCGCCCGATTGCAGCCAGAGAAGGTTGTGCATGTTGCCGGCGGGCCTGGTCATGCGTCGGCCTCCTTGCCGTTTCCGGGCAACGAAAGCGTGAAACACGCACCGACCGGCGTATTCATCGCGGCGAGTGTCGCGCCGATTTCATCGGCCATCCGATAGCTGACATAGAGGCCGAGTCCGGTGCCCTGACCGATAGGCTTGGTGGTGAAGAAAGGCTCGAAGATATTGTCCAATGCATCTGCGCCGATGCCCGGACCGTTGTCTTCGACCCTGAGCACGATCCGGTCGCCGTCGACAGTGGCTGTCACTCCGATCCGCGGATCACGCGTGCCGGAAAGCGCGTCGACAGCATTCTGCACCAGATTGACGAGGATCTGGTGGAGATGTCCCTTTTTCGAGATCACCTCCAGATCGCCGGGGCATTCGATCGTCACCGCGGGCTTATCGCGCGCGCCGCGCAGCACCCAGTTCACCGCTGTTTCAATGACAGGCGCCAGCAGCAGCTTGTCCGCCGGCTCGGTCTGGTTTCCCGAGAACCGGCGCAAGTCCTGCACGATGACCCTGACCCGATCGGCGCCCTCAAGCGTGCCCTCGACCAGGGGAAGAATGTCCCGCGCGATCCGGTCGATCTGAAGCTCCTCGCGCAACGCCGCCAGGTCGTCCGGTGCCGTCTGGCTGTCCATGGCGCGGATGTACCGCGTGATCTTCTCGCCATAGGATTTCAGCGCATACATATTGCCAAAGACGAAGCTGATCGGGTTGTTCAACTCGTGTGCCACCCCGGCGACCAGCCGTCCGAGCGCCGCCATCTTCTCCGAACGGACCAGATGCTGCTGCGCCTTCTCGAAATTTCGCAGCGCCTCGTCGAGTTCCTTGTAGGCGCGTTGCAATTCGCCCAAGGGGCGACCGATCAGAACCAGTCCGGCCGGCTTGCCCCGGCGGTCGCGGCGGATCGAACAATTGAGCGAGAGCGGGATCGGCGCCTGCTGCTTGCGCAGCAAGACCTCGAAATCGCTGAATGGTTCGTTGCGCTCCAGGAAGTGCAGGAACTGCGATTGCGCGTCATCGTCCCGGCCCTTCAGGATCTCGGTGAGGGGCAGGCCCTCCAACTGGTCTTCCCGCAGCCCCGAGAGCCGCAGGAGCGCCGCGTTGACCTGTTGAACATTTCCGTCAGTGTCGCAGACGATCAGAAGGTCCGTCATCGCACTGACGACACTGCCGATGAATTCCTGCGCGCTTTCAAGCTGGGCGTTCTTTTCATCGACAGCGATCTGCGACTCGATGAGTTCGCCGTAGACCCGGTCCATCTGCCGGATCACGTCGATCCAGACCTCTTCGTTGCGCGTATCGGGAGCAAAGATGTCCTCTGCCGCGATCCGATCCATCAGCGACGCGTTTCGCCGGGGGGCCTGGACATTTGAAACCGTCATGTCACTCCTTGCTTACTTGCCACCTTGCACCGCCTCGGCGTCGTCGTGTTCCTCTTTCTTTTCAAGATGATATCGTTGCATTTTCCCGCGCAATCCGACACGGGACAGGCCAAGTTCACGCGAGGCCTTGCTCTTGTTCCAGCGGTGCCGGATCAGCGTTTCACGCAGAAGCCGCGCCTCGATCGCCTCGATCCGCTCTTTCAGGGTTCCCGATGCGGAACCGAGGATTTGCATGTCGTCTTCGGTGCCGGGCGAGGTCGCCATCAGCACTTTGGCTGACAAGAGATCAGCGCCCAGCAGGCCGTTTGGCTCGCCCATGACCAGCATGCGCTCGATCTCGTTGCGCATCTCGCTCACGTTGCCCGGCCAACTGTAGCGCTTCATGCAGGACAGGGCTTCGGCACTGAACCCGGCGGCTTCCTTGCCGATCTTTTCGATAGCCGTTTTCAGCAGGTAGTTCGCAAGAAGGGGAATATCCTCGCGCCGCTCTGACAACGCAGGTAGATGAACGGTCACGCCGGCCAGCCGGAAATAGAGATCCTTGCGGAACCGGCCATTGCGCACTTCCTCTTCCAGGTCCTTGTCCGAACTGACCAACACCCTGACGTCCAGCTTGCGGGTCTGGTTTGAACCGATGGGCCGGTACTCGCCATCCTGAAGGACCCGCAGCAGCTTGACTTGAAACGCGGGCGGCAGATCGCACACCTCGTCCAGCAGGACGGTGCCGCCGAAGGCTCTCTCGAAAAGGCCCGCGTGGTCGTACATGGCCCCGGCCACCGCTCCCTTGCTGTGACCGAACAACTCGCTTTCCAGAACCTCGGACCGGAGCGATCCGCATTTGCGCACCGCAAAGGCCTTGTTCCACCGGAGCGAGTTGTAATGGATCGCCCGTGCCGCCAGTTCCTTGCCCGTCCCGGAGGCGCCGGTGATCAGTACCGAAATGTCATAGGGGGCGACCTGCCTCAGCGTGTCGCAAACCGCGTTCATCGGGCTGGATTTTCCGCGCACGATCCCGTCGTCGAAATCGTATTGCTGGCGCAGTTTCTGACGCCCGTCGCTCACCTTTTTCCGGGCGGCCTTCCCACTCAGCCGCAATTCGATCGCCAGCAATTCGTTCTGGCGCTGAAGGTCGAACATCGACACGGCGTTGCGCAGTGTCAGGACAAGCTTCTCGGGGTGCCAGGGTTTCGTCACATAGTGATAGATCCCGGCCTCGTTCAGCCCGGTGATGATGTCGCCAGCATCCGTGTAGCCGGAAATGACGATGCGAATGACATCGGGCCACTTTTCACGAACTTCGGTCAAGAACTCGACCCCGGACTTGTCGGGCATCCGCTGGTCGCAGAGGATGATCTGCACCCAGTGATCGGCGAGTATCTGTTCGGCCTCGGCTGTGGTTGCGGCGGTCTTGACGTCGAACTCGTCAGCCAGATTGCGCTCCAGCGATTCAAGCGAGCGGACCTCGTCGTCAACGATCAGTATGGTGGCCTTTCGCTGGGTCATGAGGCGTTCCGCATGGTCGGTTGACAGGTCTTGTTGCGGTGCATGGCCAGTGTCACCGGGGTGCGCGACTTGCAGATCTTGTGAACGAAATTGTAGCGGGCGACGTGATAGGAGGTGTCGAAGCCGAAGAAGTTGCGGCGCATCTTTCTCAATTCCTCGTCCCGGTAGGCTGACAGCGGTTTTTCCTTCTCGTGCGCGCGGCGTCGTGCAACCTTGGCGGCCAGGCTTTCGTCGAAGTTCAGCGCAAGCTTCGCGGCCTCGCGGGCGAGGCGCCCCTCGAACGCGGTCTTGTCGGCTCCGAGACTGGAGTCCGCCAGCCCAAGCGCCACGGCCTCCGCTGCCCCCATCGGCAGCCTCTGTTGCGCGATGCGCCGCGCATTCTCGCTGCCGCAATGTCGGGGCAGAAGATAGGTCCAGAATTCCGACCCAAAGAGGTTTCCCATGTCCTTGTAATGCGGGTTCAGCACCACCGCGTCGTGCAGCCAGACCCGATCACAGGCCCGGGCCAGGAACACGCCGCCGGCGCCGGAATTGCCGCGCATCGCGGCGACAGTCAGGTGGCTTTCGGTGCGGATGATGGCCTCGGCCAGATCGTCGATGGCGTTGATGTTGCGCCAGCTTTCCTCGGCGGCGCTTTCGGCGGCTTCGATGGTATTGAGATGAATGCCGTTCGACCAGAAATCTTCGCCACCCTCCAGGACAATGACCTTTGTGGGTCGGGCAAGCGCAGCCCTGTAGGCCGCAAGCAGCCGTTCGCATTGCGTGACTGACATCGCGCCATTGTAGAAGTCGAAGCCTAGATACCCGACCTTTCCGTCATCGCGATAGGAGATTTCCCGGTATCCGGTCACCGTGTCGGTATCGATCTTCGGCACATCCGGCAGTCTGCCCTGCAAGACCTGCGTGGCGGGAAGCTTGAAGGGCGTGTCCGACCTGGGCGCCCGCAAATGCCCGATCCACACCGCGCCATCGCGCGTGGCCCGCGCGATGGCTGGACCGGACGTTGCGATGATCGCCCCGGCGGAACCCTTGAGGCCGGGCGCAGGTCGGGCGTCGTGTAGAAACACGTCCGCGCCGGCGATCTCGTCGCGCACGCCGGGCACGCCATCCGCGCTGCGGATCTTGCGCAGAACCTCCTCGGTTCCGTCCGCCTCCCAGTCGATCTGTCGGTCGGGCTGTCGCATCGCAGGCTGCAAGCGGCCCCGGATCTCCGGCTGCGCATAATACAGCGGGCGCGGCTCAAAGCCGGGCGTTGCCAGGTTGTCCAATGCCTCGCGCACGGCCGCAAGCGCGGCGTTTGTCACCTCGCGGCGATAGAGACTGGATTTGCCTGCCGCCCGCATCGGGAATTCCGCATGGGCCCAGATCGGGCCTGCGTCCATCTCTTCCTCGGCCTGAAGCACGGTCACGCCCCATGTCGCTTCATTCCGCAAGATCGCCCAGTCGAGCGCCGACGGTCCGCGGTCACCGACGATGCCCGGGTGAACGATCAGGCACAGCCGGTCTTTCCAGATACGGGCAGGAATGGCGCGCTTCAGAAAGGGGGCCAGAACGACGTCGGGATTGAACAGATCGATCGCTTCGGTCAACACCGCATCGTTGATGTCGAACTCGACCGAGACCTCGTGACCATCCGACTGCAACTCCACGAAAAGCCGCTGTGACAGCGAATTGAATCCGTGCACCTGCAGCAGGATGCGCATCAGCCGATCCCCAGCATTACCGGGCCGGCCGAGGCCAGAACGCCAATCCCCACCACAACCGCACCGCAGGCCATCCCGCCTTGCAGGAGCGTGAAGGTACGACCCGCCGCCGCCTCGGCGCGCCGAAGCGGCCAACTGGCGATCATCGTCAAGAGCGCCATTCCGAGTGTCGAGCCAAGTCCGAACAGCAGGATATGGAGCAAGGTCACCGACAGATCCTGCGACGCAGCCGCCGCCATTGCCACCAGACCTGCCGAGCCCGCCGCTCCGTGGACCAGCCCGACCAGATAGGAGCGCCTGGAAAACAGGCTCTTGTGCCCATGATCGTGGCTGTCCCGGCTGTGCGGCCGCTGCGCGGAGGCGTGGCTGTGGGCGTGGAAGTGCCGCGCACCGTCCTCGTGCTCGTGCAGGTGGAAATGCACTTTCTTTCGCCGGAGCCTGACGAACACCGTGATCCCCAGCACCACCAGCATGACGCCGACGCCGAACTCCAGCCCCGCTTCGATCCGCGCCGTCATCACGAAACCCAAGAGAAGCACCGGCAGGCTCAGAAGGAAAAGCGTGGTCGTGTGGCCTATTCCCCAGGACGCCCCCAGCCAGGCCAGACGACGGCTGGAGTTTCCACCCTTTTCGGCCATGGTGCCCACGGCAGCCAGATGGTCGGCCTCGAGTGCGTGGGCCATGCCGATGATCAATCCAAGCGCCAGGAACCCTGCCATCATCGCCTCCTAACAAATCCGCGGCAGTTGCTCGCCCGCCAGCCAATCCACGATCCGCGTGCCGCCAAATCCGGTTTCCATGGTGACGAAACCCATGTCGTCCTCGACCACCTCACCGATGATCGCAGCGCCCGTGCCGCGGTCATGCGCCTGCATCACCTCGAGAAGCGCCGCCGCCCGGTCGCGCGGGCAAATCGCCACCAGTTTGCCCTCGTTCGCGACATAGAGCGGGTCGAGCCCCAACAGCTCGCAGGCGGCGTCGACCTCTGGCCGCAGCGGAATGTCATCTTCGGCCAGCCGCATGCCAACCCCCGACTGATGGGCAATTTCGTTCAGCGTCGCCGCTAGGCCGCCGCGCGTCGGGTCGCGCAGACAGCGGATTTCGGGGACAGCCGCCACCATCTGCGCCACCAACCCGTGGAGCGCGGCGCTGTCCGAGACGATCGCCGTTTCAAACTCCAGGTTCTCGCGGCTCGACATGATGGCGACGCCGTGATCGCCAATCGGGCCGCTCACGAGGATGGCATCGCCGGGCCGCGCGTTGGTGCCGGAGATGTCGAGCCCCTCTGGCACCACCCCGACACCGGTCGTGGTGATGAAGACACCATCACCCTTGCCGCGTTCGACCACCTTGGTGTCGCCGGTCACAACCGGCACACCGGCAGAACGCGATGCGGCGGCCATCGAGATCACGATCCGCTCGAGATCCGCCAATGGAAAGCCCTCTTCCAGGATGAACCCGGCGGAAAGGTAGAGCGGCCGCGCGCCCGACATCGCCACATCGTTGATCGTGCCATGCACGGACAGGCTGCCGATGTCGCCGCCGGGGAAGAAGAGCGGCGAGACCACATGCCCGTCCGTGCTGATGACCAGGCGCCCGCTGGGAGGTGTGAACAGCGCCTGATCGTTACCCTGCCTGAGAAGGTCATTGTCGAAATGCCTTACGAACAGCTCCTCGATCAGCTGCGCCATCGCACGACCGCCGGAGCCATGCGTCATGTCCACCAGGCCGCGGCGGAAATTGATCCGCGTGGGAAAGCGTTTCTCGATCATGTTCATGCGGCCGTCTCCTTGATCCGGCCCATGCGGAAGCGGCCATAGCTCCAGTAGGCGGCGCAAGACCCTTCGGATGAGACCATGCACGAGCCTTGCGGATTGTCCGGTGTGCAGACGGTGCCGAAGAGCTTGCAATCGGTCGGTTTCTTGACGCCGCGCAGGATCGCCGGGCATTCGCAGCCCTTGACGTCCGTCCCGGTGCTTTTGGTCACCGCAAAGCGCTTCTCGGCATCCCAGTCGGCAAACTTGTCGGTGATCCGGAGCGCGCTGTAGGGGACCTCGCCAAGCCCCCGCCATTCGAAGGCGCGGCGCAACTCGAACACCTCGGCCATCAGATCCTTGGCGACCTCGTTGCCCTCGGGCGTCACAACGCGGGTATATTCGTTCTCGACCTCGAAGCGGCCCTCGTTGACCTGCCGGATCAACATCAGCGTCGATTTCATCACGTCCAGCGGCTCGAACCCGGCGATGACAACGGGTTTCTGGAACTCCTCGGCGAAGAACTCGTAGGGCTCGCTGCCGATGATCGCGCTCACGTGGCTGGGGCCGAGGAACCCGTCGATCGGCACCTGCCCCAGCTCACGGACCTCGGGCGATTGCAAGATGTGCTGGATCGCCGCCGGGGTCAGGACGTGGTTGCAGAACACGCTGAAGTTCTTCAGCCCCTCGGCGGCGGCCTGTTTGATCGCCACGGCCGTGGGCGGCGTGGTGGTCTCGAACCCGATGGCGAAGAACACCACCTCTCGATCCGGGTTTTCGCGCGCGATCCTCAGCGCATCCTGGGTGGAATAGACCATGCGGATGTCCGACCCCGCGGCCTTGGCCTTGATCAGGGAATTCTTTTTGCTGGCCGGAACGCGCATCATGTCGCCATAGGTGCAGAGTATCGCCGCGTGCCGTTCCGCGATTTCAATCGCCATGTCGATGCGCGGGATCGGCAGCACGCAAACCGGGCAACCGGGGCCGTGGACGAACTTCACATTCGGCGGCATCAGGTCCTGCACGCCGTAGCGAAAGATCGCATGGGTGTGACCGCCGCAGAACTCCATGAAATTGTAGGTGCGGCCGGTGTCCGCTTCGCTGGCGATTTCCTTCGCCAGGTTTCGGGCGATGTCCTTCCGGCGGAATTCGTCCACGTATTTCATGCCGTCACCTCACCCAGCTCGGCCATCAGCGCCAATGTGCGCTCGGCCTCTTCGGGGCTGATGCGGTTGAGCGCGTAGCCCACATGCACCAAAACGAAATCTCCGATCTCGACCTCTGCCAGAAGCGCGAGCGACACCGTCTTTCGCACGCCCTCCAAAGACACGGTTCCGGTCTGCCGATCGTCAGAGATCGCGACCACCTCTGCGGGTATTGCCAGACACATGCGCCCGCCCTCCTATCCGGTCGTTCGGACAGGTTGTCCGATGCGGAACATTTCACGGCTTGCCCGGATCCAGGTCAGCCAGTCGGTCATGCCCTCGCCCGATTTGGCCGAAACCTGGAGGATCTTGATCTTAGGGTTCACGCGGCGTGCATAATCAAGGCATAGCGTCACATCGAAATCGAGATGCGGCAACAAGTCCGTCTTGGTCAGCAGCATCAGGTCCGAGGCGTGGAACATGTCCGGGTACTTGATCGGCTTGTCCTCGCCCTCGGTCAC
>JAGRMU010000036.1:0-11989 GCA_020441165.1 Sedimentitalea sp. | reverse complement strand
CTTGTGCGCCTCGCCCAGGTCGAAGCTGGCCGGACAGACAAGGTTGCCGACATTCTCGATGAAGAGGACGCCGCCTTGCTCCAGTGGCAGGTGCTCCAACGCATGGCCGACCATGTGGCCATCCAGATGGCAACCTTTGCCGGTATTGACCTGAATGGCGGGCACGCCGGTGGCCCGGATCCGCTCGGCGTCATTTGCCGTCTGCTGATCGCCTTCGATCACCGCAAGGGGCACATCTCCCTTCAGCGCCTTGATGGTCTCGGTCAGAAGCGTGGTCTTGCCGGAACCGGGGCTGGAGACGAGGTTCAGCGACAGGGTGCCACGGTCCTGAAGAAGGCGCCGGTTTGCCTGCGCGTATTCGTTGTTCTTGGCCAGGATGTCGGTCTCGATCTGCACCATCCGGCTTTGCGACAACCCTGGCGCGTGAGCATGGGCAGGGCCCAACTCGTAGTGGTGGGTTCCGTCCGGCCCATGGTGATGGTCGTGATCGTGATGATGGTCGTGATCGTGATGATGGTGGGAATGCGGCTGCATTCCCTCGATCTTTGCGCCGTCACCCGCGCATCCGCAAACCGTGCACATCAGTCCACCTCCATGTCCTTGATCCGAAGCTCTTCGCCGCCGGTGATTTGTATCTGATAGCTGCCGCAATCCGGGCAGGGGTCGTAGCGTTCGGCCACTGTCACGGGCTTGGCGCAGGGCATGCACCAACCGGCGACCGGCATCTCGATCACTTCCAGCCTCGCGTTTTCCGCGATGCCCCCACGCGTGACCACGTCGAAGCTGAAGCGCAGCGCTTGCAGTTCCACGCCTGCCAGCGGCCCGATCTCGAGCCGCACCAGATTGACCCGGCTGAAGGACTGCGCCACCGCCTGCCGTTCGATAACGGACACGATGCTTTCGCAGATCGACATCTCGTGCATCAGGCGGCCCTCACTTCGAAGTCCACACACGGGTCGATCGCCTCGACCAGCGCCCGGGCCTCTTGGACGAGGTCGCTGCCGGGGGTCAGTTGACGGAGAGATTGAAACGCGGCGCCCTGGGGGTGAAAATTCCACTCTGTCGGCGCGAGGATGCGATACTTGGCGACGATGCCGTCCTTCACCTGTGCTGCATGAATCAGCCGTCCTCGCGCGGTTTCCACGACGCCGAGACCCGGCGTGCCGGATGTCACGGTCCTGGGCGCGCCGATCTCGCCCGGAATGCCTGCCAATTCGACCAGCCTGGCCACCAGACGCGCCAGCAGACCGGCACCATGCCTTTCGATCACCGCCGCGACCAGCGGATGGTCGCGGGCGCGCGCCAGCGGTCCGGTTTCACAAGGGCGCCCACACCAGTCAGGGGACGCAGTGAAATCCGGTTCGGTCATTCGCGACAACAGCTCATCGCCCGGCATCTCGGGCAGCCAATGCGCCGCCACCGCGCCGAGGCCCTGCCAGCCGCGGTCGATGACCCGTGCGAGATGACGGGGAGCCAGAGCCTGACCCTGCGCCGTCCAGTCATGGAACATCGCAAGGCTTCGGATTTCCAGGAACCGGTCCGGCGCGATGCCAAGCACATGATCGGAAAGAAGGCGCGCCAGCCCCTCGGCCACTGCGCGTTCGCTCACCGCGTCACTAGCCGCCGTCATCTCTGCCACCAGAGACATCGCCTGCGCCGCGGACGCAGGGGGGTGATCGGCGGCGCCGCGCCAGCCAATCAGGATGCGCAACAAATGCTCCCGCGCATTTTCGGCCAGAACCGCGAGCGCGTCCGCACGCCTTTCCGCCGCGTCGGCCTCGGGCAGAAGCGCCCGCCTCGCCGCGGCGACATGCGCCCGCGCGCAGAGCGCGAACACCATCGGCAGAAGCTGCATGACTTCTGCCGGTTGGCGGCCCTCGAACAACTTTCCGATCTCGGCGTGGCGGCTGGATGTCAGCCGAACGCCGCCGTCACCGG
The DNA here is from genome assembly GCA_020441165.1 of Sedimentitalea sp. Taxonomy (GTDB): domain Bacteria; phylum Pseudomonadota; class Alphaproteobacteria; order Rhodobacterales; family Rhodobacteraceae; genus JAGRMU01. The sequence goes on along the minus strand of JAGRMU010000036.1, from coordinate 10,051 downwards.
TCAGGTCGATCACGATCCGGCCCTCGGAAATCATGCCCGGGCCCTCGGTTCCGCTTCGACGGTTCCGCCGCGCAGGAAGTCGCGGCGGCTTACGTCCGAAGGCGTTCTTTTCGTCTGCTCGACCTCCGGTTCCGGCAATCGCGCTTCCCGGACCGCGCGGAAATCGGCATCCGCATCCTGCGCTGTCTCGTCGCGCGGATCCGTCAGAACCTCGACCAACGCCGCTTTGGCGCATTCCTCGGCGGCGTCCTGATCGGCGAACTCGAAAACCGGCGAGAACAGCGAACAGGAAAGCGAATGGCCAAAACCAGGCTCGTGTCCCACGATGAATTCCACCTGCCCCGCGGGCAGCGCGATCTGAACCTTCTCGCCGACACCCGGCGCACTGGTGGCAAAACGCTCCTGGTCAAGCGGCACCAGAACCAGATTCATGAACCACGGTGTCAACAGCACGCCCAGGGCATGGTCCTGCCACGGCTCGAACCCGAACGCGGCCACGCGAAGCGATGGGTTGAGGATCGGCACACCGTCCATGCGTTCGACCTCGATCTGCCGAAAAAGCACCTCAAGCCGGTCGCGGATGCGGATGCCCTGATCCTCCATCAACCGCTCACCACCATGAAATCCTCGCGCCGGCCGTCGCAATTGGGGCAGGACCAATGGGCCGGCAGCTCGGAAAAAGGCGTTCCTGCCGGGATCTGCCAGTACTCGTCGCCATGCGCCGGATCGTATTGCCACCAGCAGATCTTGCATTCCAGCACGGTATCGTCCGACAGCTTCGAGCCGTCGCCGCCATACGAGCCGCCGGAAAAGCCAAGTCCGCCGGATGCCGTCACTGGTAAATCTCCATCACTTCGGCCAGCCGTTCGGCGCTGTCGTCGATGTCTTCCTGTGCGGCGCATACCACTTCGGGCACGTCCACGATCTCGATCGAATTGAGAATGATCGCGTCCTGCGAATTGTAGTATTGCACCCACCAGACATTGTTGGTGCGGGTCGAGCTGACCCGGCAGTTGCCGTAGCCGCGCGACAGGACGATCGTGTTGCCGACGCCAAGCTTGTCGGCGAGATATTTCAGGTCTTCTTCGGTATGCGGCAGCAGGCTGAGGTTGATCGAATGCGTGGGCACACCCGGGGAGAACGCGGCCACTTTTTCACCGATCTCGGACAAGAGCGAGGGCGCGTTGAAGACCGATGGGGGCAACGGATCCTCGGCCTGCGCACAGGTCTTGGCCGCGCGGGCGAAGACCTGATCCCGCACCGAACCCGGCCAGGCACCGACCTCGATGGTATCGCGCGCCACGCTGCCGGCATCGTCGAAATGCAGCACCCGCCAGAACCCGGAGAACACCGATTCCTGCACCTGAATGTTGCTACCGGCAACCATCGACACCTCGCCCTCGCCGAGGATCTGGTTGATCAGGCCCAGATCTTTTTCGCCGATCCCCTGCAGGTCCAGCACCACAGGCTCCTGACCGATCCGGTAGGATGCCGCGATCTGCGCAAGCTCGTTCAGCTTGGCCTTGCCGGCCTCCATGCCGATCGTGTCTTCTGGCTCGGGCGCCATCGGAAGGTCGAATGTCGCCATCTCGCGCGGCATCTCCATGTATTCGAGTTGCTGCTCGTCCGTTTCCGCCGGCTGGCTGCCCGGTCCAATGGCCCCTGGAAGGATGAAGTCGCTCGGCATGGCTGTTTCCTTCGAGACTAGCTGACGCGGGTTTGGCTGGACGCGCTCCGCCCCGGCGCACAGCCTTTCGGAAACTCGAAGGCCGGCGGCTGCGAGGGGTCGCGGGCAAGGATCTCGTTGATCTCGACAATGTAGTCCGACCAGTCGAGCACCTTCTGGATCACGCCCAGATATGCACCGTTGCGCAGAAAGATCAGCGACGGGAATTTGCTGAAGTGATAGCGGGTTTGAATTTCGCGCTCGCTGTCCCGCTCCAGAATGGCTGGCGTGAGGTGGCCGTTCGAAGCCTTGACGATCTCCGGCAGGATGACCGCGACATCGTTCACTTCGACGAGACGATGCCAGTCGCCACCCACGAAGAGGACAACGTCGCCATTTTCCGCCGCGAACGTGTCGAGGGTCCCGGCCGAGACCACGGCAATGCCGTCCCGCTCGATTATCTTGTCCATCAGAGGAGAGAACATCAGCTCGGTTCCTTTCGGTTCGATGCGGAGCGTTCGATGATGTCCGCAAACAGGTGATCGATGTCGGCGGTGCCGCCGGACATGACCATGTCGAGGGCCCGCAGGGCGTCTGCGATCTTTCGGGCATCGTCTTGCGAGATCACTTCGCGGGCCGCGTCGATGAACACCAGCACCCAGGTCCCAGGCGGCTGGTCGCCCACCAGCATCGTGTCGATCCTGCGTCGACCGCCCTCATGATCGCATATCGCAAAGCCGGGCCCGCTGGAAACGACCTGCATGGGTAGGCCCAGGCACATCAGCCCCGCTCCGCCCGATCGCCTGCAAGCAGGGTTTCCATGTCGCGCTCGAAATCGCTGGGCGGATGCCAGTTGGCATCGCGAAGCAGGCGCTCGTCTCCACTGCGGCACGCCTGTTCTGCCGAGGGGCGCTCGTTTTCGTATCGCTCGCGGGTCAATACCGGGCAGGCGATGGTGCCAGATTGCGGCAGCGGCGCCTCGCGCTCGGAGGCGTGAATTCCGAAGCGGGCCAGATACTCCAGCGCGATATCGATCGCCGGGCTGATCTGCGCCTCGACGTCGGGGCGCAGACTGCCGCCGAAATCGTCCAGCTCCACCGGCTGCACGCCGATCAGCAACAGCTCCTCCGGTGGCTCGCCCATCATCTCGGCCATCGCAAGCACTTCCTGAAAGCCGGTCTGGTGCAGGCTGATCTTCTTTGCACCGAGGAACTTGGGAACCTCGTCGCCCTCGACCCGCTTCATCGTCCCGGGCGGCAGGCCATAGTCTACGGCGTCGAACACGATCAGTATGTCGGCGTCTCGCACGTGCTGGACCAGGTAGATTCCCTGCGTCCCGCCATCCATGAGCACCACGTTTTCCGGAAATGAGTACCGGCGGTGCAGTTCTTCCACCGCTCTGACACCAAACCCCTCGTCCGCCCAAAGCAGATTGCCGATTCCGAGTATCAATACGTTTGATTCTTGCGGCAACACACCCTCCCCGCGCGTTTCGCGTCCCTTCACCGGCCGATGGCTACTCTAGGTTCCCATCGAAAATAACATGCTCTTCTTTCACCGATCCCAGAACCGACATCGATCCATCCAGTTTTCTAGATACTGGCTTATTCTTTATCAGCAGGAAAGGCAGATTCGGCGTGCCACGTCTGTTTTTCTTCCGGCTCATTCGAAAAGCGGAAGATAATCTTCCACATGTCAGGGCGCCGCGGAGTGCAGCGCCCTTGGTCCGGAAAAATTTCCGAAGTCAGTGCAGATCGTCGGGCGGCCGGTCGTCCTTGAACATCCGCCATCCAGAGATCATCGAACTGATGATCGACTGCCGGGACATGATGTCCTCGCGAACCGCGACATAGATGTGAATGATCACGAAACAGATGATCACCCACATGCCCAGATGGTGCCAGGTGTGCACGTCCTGGCTCTGCCCGAAGAGCGGAATGATCCAGGTCGAGAAGTAGCTATGCTGCCAGCTGCCCGGTCCCGTTCCCTCGCCGTAGAGTGCCAGCCCGGTGAAGATCATGAAAACGGTGCCCCAGACATAGAGGACGTGCATCGTCAGGACCGCCAATGGATTGTGCCCGGTGTATTTCTTGGGCTCGCTGATCAGCATCAGATACCATTTGACCTCGTGCCAGACTTCGCCCCACCACGACGGACGCCAGACCGGCGGCAAGAAGATCTGCCGCGCGTGGGAATTGCCGACAAATGCCCAATAGATCCGAAACACAAAGCCGATGATCACCATGTAGGCGGCGACAAAATGATACCAGCGGATGTATCCCATGATGTAGTGATCATAGGCCTCGCCCCCCACTGACGGCAGTGGCGAGGCGATCAGATAGCCGGTCACGGCCAGCGTGAAGATCGCAAACGCCTGTATCCAGTGCCAGATCCGGATCGGCGCCTGATAGACATAGACCGCCTCTTCCTTGTGTTTTTCAACCACGCTCATGGCAGCCTCCCTCAGCGGACCTTGACGTCGGCAAGCTCTTCTCCGTCTTCGGACATGACATGGGTCGAACATGCCAGGCAGGGATCGAAACTGTGCAGCGTGCGCAGGATCTCGACCGGCTCTTCGGGCACTTCCATGAACGTGTTCATCAGCGAGGCTTCGAACGGACCGATATTCCCCTCGTTGTCCCGCGGCGAGCCGTTCCATGTGGTGGGCACGACGCACTGGTAATTGTCGATCCTGGTGTCCTTGATCTTGATCCAGTGCCCGAGGGCCCCACGCGGCGCCTCGGTGAAGCCGACGCCCTTGACGTCCTTGGGCCAGGTCGCGGGATCGAAATAGGTGGTGTTCGCAGTCGAACTGTCGCCCGCCTTGATCGTGGCAACCAGCTTGTCGAGGAAATAGAGCTGCTGTTCGGCGGCCCAGACCGCCTCCAGTCCGCGCGCGGCGGTTCGTCCGAGGGTCGAGAACAGCGCCTCTACAGGCACATCCAGCGATCGGAGGAGAGAGTTGATCTGGTCGGTGAAATACTCGTGCCCCTGCGCATAGCCGACGATGTATCGCGCCAACGGGCCGACTTCCATGGCGTGGCCGCGCCAGCGCGGCGCCTTGATCCACGAATACCGGGCACTTTCGTCGATCTGCTGGATGTTGGTTCTCGTGCCGACAAGGTTCGGCCCAAGTTCGTAATTCGCTTCCGTGACACCGTCCCACGGATGCAGGCCGGCCCTGTCGTCGGAATACTTGTACCAGCTATGGGGCACGAACTCCTGGATCTGCTCCGGGTCCCGCACATCGACCTCGTGCACCTCGTCCAGCTTGCCGTTGATGATCGCGCCTTGCGGCATCATCAGGTTGCTGGCCGAATAGTCGTTGGCGCGGTCGGGGATATCGCCATAGGCCAGCACCGCCTGACTCGAGAGACCGCCGCCATAGAGCCAGCCCTTGTAGAAGCCGCCGATCGCCAGGACGTCCGGCAGATAGACGTTCTTGCAGAACACCAGCGCGCGTTCCGTGATCGAGCGAACATAGTTGAGGCGCTCCATGTTGATCGGCGCGCCGGCGGCCATGTCACCGTCCATGTTGATCGCACAGGGCACGCCGCCCACCAGCCAGTTCGGATGCGTGTCCTTGCCGCCGAAGATCGTCCGGACGGTCATGATCTCCTTCTGGAAATCCAGCGCTTCGAGGTAATGCGTCACCGCCATCAGATCGGCTTCGGGCGGAAGCAGATAGGCCGGGTTGGTCCAGTAGCCGTTCTTGAACGGGCCAAGCTGACCGCTTTCCACGAACTTGCGGATCCGGGTCTGGACGTCGCGGAAATAGCCAGGCGAGGATTTCGGGTGGCTCGGCGATACGGACTGCTGCAATTCCGACGTCGCCTTGGGATCGGCCTTCAGCGCGTTCACCGGGTTAACCCAGTCCAGCGCATGCAGGTGATAGAAATGCACGATGTGGTCGTGCACCTGCAGGCTGAGCTGCATGATGTTGCGGATCGAGTTCGCGTTTTCGGGAATGTCGATGTTCAATGCGTCTTCGACCGCCCGCACGCTGGTCAGCGCATGGGTGCCCGTGCAAACGCCGCAGATCCGCTGCACGAAGGCCCAGGCATCGCGCGGGTCGCGACCCTTCAGGATCACCTCGAGCCCGCGCCACATCGTGCCGGTCGAGACGGCGTTGCGGATGATGTTGTTTTGGTCGACGTTGACTTCGCACCGCATGTGACCCTCGATCCGGGTCACCGGGTCCACGACAACGCGCTTGCCGCTGTTGTCGAGCGTAAAGCCGTTCGGGGTCTGAAGAATGGCCATTATGCGTCATCTCCCTTTTGAGTGATGCGCTTCACGACACTCACTCCTGCATGGATGGCGACCGCACCACCGACGATGGCGGCGGCTTTCATGCCGATCTGGTCGGCACTGGCCTCGACGCCGAAGCCCTTGATGTCGGTCAGGCGTTCATAGAACCCGCCCTTGTCCCAGAACCCGTCTTCGGAACAGCCAATACAGGGATGACCCGCCTGGATCGGGAAACTGAGACCGCCGTTCCAGCGCACGGTCGAACAGGCGTTGTAGGTCGTCGGCCCCTTGCAGCCGACCTTGTAGAGGCAATAGCCGCGACGCGCGCCCTCGTCGTCGAAGCGCTCGACGAACTGGCCGGCGTCGAAATGCGGGCGGCGATAGCATTTGTCGTGGATGCGCTGCGAATAGAACATTTTCGGGCGGCCCTGATTGTCAAGCTCGGGCAGCTTTTCGAAGGTCAGCATGTAGGTGATCACGGCCGTCATGACCTCCGAAATCGGCGGGCACCCTGGCACCTTGATGATCGGCTTGTCGGCCAGCCCTGGCACCTTGTGGGTCGGCGTCGCCCGCGTCGGGTTCGGGCGTGCGGCCTGCACACAACCCCACGATGCACAAGATCCCCAGCTGATGATGGCCTTGCAGTGTTCGGCGACATGGCGCAGCTGATCGACGAAAGGCTTGCCGCCGATGATGCAATACATGCCGTCTTCGTCGAGAGGTGCGTTGCCTTCGACCGCGAGAATGAAATTGCCGTCGTATTTCTGGATGGTCTCTTCGATGATCGCCTCGGCCTGATGGCCGGCGGCGGCCATGATCGTGTCGTCATAATCGAGCGAGATCATCGACAGGATCACGTCCTTGGCCAGCGGATGCGCCGAGCGGATGAAACTCTCCGAACAACAGGTGCATTCCAGCCCGTGAAGCCAGAGCACCGGGATCCGCGGTTTGGTTTCCATCGCTTGGGCGATCTGCGGCGCATAGGCCGGGCTGAGGCCCAAGGCACCGGCTGCGAGGCTGCAGTATTTCAGGAAACTGCGCCGGGTTATCCCCTGCCGTCGCATCACTTCATAGAAGGTTTCATGCATCCGTGGCTCCCGTGATCGTCTCTTTTCCGCACGGTCCCGAAAATGAACAGAGCGGTTTCCAGACCAATTGTCCGGAGCTTCAGGAGAGATTCGAGGAAAAAACGGCAGATGCGGTACGGATGGTTTTATTCGATAGGAAACAATACCCTAGAGTCGAAATCTCAGGAAATCCCGTGAAAACTGTGCCAGAATCTGAAAGCTTCGTTGCCAGTTTTGGATATCGATTGCACATTCATTACCACCCCAATCCCGATCAACCACCCACAATAGACGCACTTGCGGAAAACCTGCCCGCAAGATGCTGTCCCTGAGCATGGTGTAGGTTCTGACCGCGGTGGTCACCGGCGGTGTTCTGGTAGGGTCACCTCGGCAAAGATCGCCTCGGTCAGCCCGTATCGCTCCAGAGGGAGACGGAAGTCGAGGATCGTGGTCTCGTCGGGAATGCGGCCGTCGCCGAGTTCGATGCCGGCGAAGCGGCGCATCGCCTCGCTGTCATGCAGCATCTCTTCGGCCATCGGGCCGCTCAGGGCATGCCCGTTCTGCAGGAAGTAGACCCGCAGCATCGTCTCCAGCGCCGTCGGCGGGCGCCCGCCCTTCGGCCCAGCCTTCGGATAGTGCGGCGCGATCAGCGCCTGAAGCCGGTCCCAGGCACCACCCTGTCCATCTCCGCCAGAAACTGCTCCCGCCGCGTCACCTTCTTCCTCATCGCATCGCCCAGGCTGGACAAGGCTGGTTGTCTCGGCATCGGCAGCGCTCCTCGTCGCGTCGCCGAGCTCACTCAGATCAAGCCGGATGCGGCAGGTTTTTCAGACGATCCGGAATCTGCCCAACTTACCGGGTCCTTCTGATTGTTCTGCCTTGGCCCTTGTAGTACCGTGAACTCAAGCATTTGCCAGCGATAGCCCAGAACTCGGAGCGTCGCCATCGTGTCAGTCCATGCTCTGCATAGACAAAGGTACTCCGTTCGACTGCCGAGCGGAAAACTCTGAATGAAATATGCTTTGTCGCGGAATGAAAAGGAATGGGTAGCGTCATAGTCTACATGTTTTTCGCGGTGGTTTCCTTGCCTGCAACAAAACCGACGGCGACTTTGTCGTGGTGCGGAGAGATATTTCTATCCCGCAATCGAACGGAACAACGCCGCTCTTCGCGTCAAGCCGAGTGACATGACGCCGGTGAACCCGCATCCGCTGAAGACCCGTCTGGCGGTTTTTGCCTTTGCCGATGTGGCGGATTATTCGCGACATATGGCCGATGACAGCCTTGCGACGGTGAGCGCATGGGCGCAACTGCGCGAGGGTGTGCTACTGGACAACATCGACAGCTTCTCCGGACGGGCGGTGTCGATGGCCGGGGATGCGCTGCTGGTGGAGTTCTCAAGCGCAGTCGGCGCCGTGAACTGGGCGCTGCAGGTGCAGGCGAAACTGCGCGAACGCCAAATGAGCAAGCGACTCAGCCTGCGGATCGGCATCAATATCGATGACGTGCACGACGATGGGCGCACGTTCCAGTCAGAGGGCGTGGTCGTGGCCGCCCGAATCCAGCAGTTCGCGGCGCCCGGTGAGGTCATCACCACCAAGCTCGTGGCGGATCTCGTGCGGGGCCGAACCTCGGCGGTATTCCGCAGCCTCGGCACGCCGACGCTCAAGAACATCGAACGTCCGATACGCCTGTTTTCGGTTTCTGCCAGCAATGCGGCGGCGCCGCTTGTGCGTCCGCATACGAGCTGGTCGTCCCGCCCGTCGCTGGCTGTCCTGCCGTTCGAGGACCCGGGCGGCGACTCTCAGCAGCGCTATTTCGCGGAAGGCATCACCGAAGAAATCATCACCGGCGTGTCGCGCAGCCGCGCCATGTTCGTGGTCGCCCGCAACTCGACCCTGCAGTTCAACGATCAGAGCAAGTCGCAAAAGGAAATCGCGGCGTCCCTTGGGGTGAAATACCTGCTGACCGGCGTGATCCGGCGTGGCGGCGACCGGCTGCGCATCAGCACCGAACTGGTGGACGTCGACTATGGCCAAACGGTCTGGGCCGAGCGCTATGACGGCAAGACGACCGATCTGTTCGAATTTCAGGACAGCATCGCGTCGAGCATCGTGGCAACACTCGAGCCCAAGGTGCTCAAGGCTGAAACCCAGCGGCTGGGTGCGCGCCCCACCGATAGCCTGGATGCCTACGACTGCGTGTTGCGGGGTCTTTCGGAGTTCTACCGGGTCGAAGAGCCGGGCTATCTGAACGCATCGGAACTTTTCGCACGCGCCGTCACACTCGACAGCGCCTATGCGCAAGCCCATGCCTACCTCGCGTGGAGCCTCAATTTCGTCATTGCCGAGGGTTATTCGAAGGACATCGCCCGTGACCGGAAGCGGTCGATAGACCATGCGCGCGTCGCTGTCGATCTGGATGCGGAGGACGCCTTCAATCTTGCCGTGCGCGGACATGTGCTCAGCCTGCTCGAAGGCCGGCCCTATGAAGCGCTCGACCTTCTGGAGGACGCGGTGCGGCTCAACGAGAACCTGCCGCTGGCATGGGCGCTGAGCGCGGTCAGCTATGCCTATATCGGCAATGGGGATGAGGCGCGCGAGCGTCTTCTGAACGTCAGCCGATTGACGCCCTACGATCCGCTGAATTTCTTTTTCTGGGCGGCATCGGGATTGAGCGAATTCGTGGCGGGGCGCTACGACGAGGCAATTGCCGTGCTTCTCAGGACGCGCAGCATCAAGCCCAATTTCCGCGCCGGTCTGCGTCTGCTGGCGGCATCTCTTGCCCTCGACGGGCAACAGGCGCGCGCACAGGAAATCGCCGCGGAGCTTGTGAAACTCGATCCAGGTTTCTCGATCAGCGATTTTATGTCATGGTATCCGTTGAGGGAACCGGAGTCGCGCGAAAGGCTTGTCCTGGGGCTGAGTTCCGCGGGCCTGCCCAAATGACACGTTAGCGCGGGCGAGCGCGTCTTTCGATCTCCATAGACTACGCGCGTTGATATTGTTTTTGCGTGCCGGGGTTTCGGTGCAATTTGCATTTCTGTGGATCGGCATGCAACATTGAC
>JAGRMU010000260.1:12011-12251 GCA_020441165.1 Sedimentitalea sp. | reverse complement strand
AGCGCCTGATCACCCTGGCGGACATACCCGAGGGCACCCGGCTGACCTCGGCCGAGATCAGCGGCGGCCTACTCACCTGCAGCTTCGCACCCGAGGGCAAGACCGCCGCCTTCCCCACCCGCTGGCTGCTGGCCCATGCCTACGACACCGGCCATGACAGCCGGCGCGGACGCCTGCCGGACCATGCCGAGAGCTGGGATGCCGGGCTGAGTGGACAGGAGCCGGCAGGCTATCTGCACG
>JAGRMU010000260.1:448-11811 GCA_020441165.1 Sedimentitalea sp. | reverse complement strand
AACCTGGCCTATACCGGGCTCGGCCTGCAGGCCCATACCGACAATCCCTATCGCGACCCGGTGCCGACCCTGCAGGTGCTGGCCTGCATCGAGAACTCGGCGACGGGCGGCGAGAACATGGTGGTGGACGGGTTCCGCGCCGCCCAGATCCTGCAGGAGGAGGACCCGCACGGCTTCGACCTGCTCAGCGGCTATCCGGCGCGGTTCGCCTATACCGGGACCAAGGGCGTCGCCCTGCAGTCCCGCCGTCCGATCGTCGAGCTGTCGCCGGATGGCGAGCTGACCGCGATCCGCTTCAACGCCCGCTCGGCCGCGCCGATCACCGACGTGCCCTTCGACGAGATGCCCGCCTATTACGCCGCCTATCGCCGGTTCAGCGACCTGGTCGACGATCCGGCCATGCAGGTCACCTTCAAGCTGGCGCCGGGCGAGGCCTTCATCGTCGACAACACCCGCGTGCTGCACGCGCGCAAGGGCTATTCCGGCGAGGGACATCGCTGGCTGCAGGGGTGCTATGCCGACAAGGACGGGCTGCTGTCGACCCTGGCGGCGCTGGAGTCGGCGCGATGAGCGCCCCGACCCGCGAGACCATCGTCGACTTCCTCGCCGACATCTTCGCGCGGCGCGGCGGCGAGGAATACCTGGGCGAGCCGGTGACCATGGCCCAGCACATGCTGCAGGGCGCGGCCATCGCCGAAGAGAGCGGCCTTGGCGAGGAAATCATCGTCGCCGCCCTGCTGCACGATATCGGGCATTTCACCTCGGAGTTCGGCACCTATACCCCGGACGACACCGAGGACCGCTTCCACGAGGAGGCCGGCGCGCAGGTGCTGGCGCCGTTCTTCGCGCCGGTGATCACCGATTGCGTGCGCCATCACGTCGCCGCCAAGCGCTATCTCTGCGCCACCCGTCCCGAGTACCTGCGGCGCCTGTCGGCGGCCTCGCTGCACACGCTCTCGCTGCAGGGCGGGCCGATGAGCGCGGACGAGGTGGCCGCGTTCGAGCAGAACCCGCACCTGGCGCAGATCGTGCAGGTCCGCCATCTCGACGAGGCCGGCAAGCGGGCCGACATGCTCACCCCCGATTTCGCCCATTTCGCCCCGATGGTGCAGCGCCAGGTGGACGCGCATTGCGGAAAGGCGCCGGCATGAACGCCCCGGAGTACATCTTCGAGGCCGCCAGCAAGCCCTCGCTGCCCTGGCACGAGGTGCCGCTGATCCGGGCCACGGAGGCGTCGGTCAGGGACTACGGCTGCCTCGTGGACGATCCCGAGGGCTTCGAGATCGAGATCACCCGCTGGCCGCAGCAGGGCTGGCGGCCCATCGACGAGGGCACCGGCGACGAGGGCGGCTGGGTCGAGGGCACCTTCACCGGCACCTGGCAGGGCGACGTGCTCTACGGCGAGAACGCGGCGGTGAACGGCCACTACGTGCTGGGCTGGTCCACCGACCCGCAATCGGCCCGCACCGACCGGCAAAGCGCGCCGCGCGACCAGGTGCTGCTCTGGCACATGAACTACCATCCCGATGGCGGGCAGCTGTTCTTTCCGCTCGACCGGCAGCCCTTCGTCATCCCCGCGGCCCTGCCCGGCGACAACCTGAGCCCCGAGAAGGTGGTGGCCTTCTGGTGCGACGGCACCCGCGGGCTCTATATCCACGCCGGCATCTGGCACGAGGGCATCTTCCCGGTCGGCGACCGGCAGCGGTTTCTCGATCGCCAGGGCGCCGTCCACGCCCGCGTCAGCGCCGATATCGGCCGCGAGTTCGGCGTCTATCTCGCCTGCCCGCTGCGCGCGGACAGGATCCGGGACATCTGAAACGCACCGGGCCGCGGCCCGGGCCGCCCGAGCCGGGAGCCACGACCGTGAAACTGCAGGATCTCGACATCATCGTCACCGCCCCGCCGGCGCCGGGCTGGGGCGGGCGCTACTGGATCCTGGTCAAGCTGACCACCGATACCGGCATCACCGGCTGGGGCGAGTGCTATGCCTCCTCGGTCGGGCCCGAGGCGATGCGGGCGGTGATCGCGGATGTCTTCTCGCGGCACATGGCGGGCGAGAACCCCGAGAATATCGAGCTGATGTTCCGCCGCGCCTATTCCTCGGGTTTCACCCAGCGCCCGGACCTGACGGTGATGGGGGCGTTCTCGGGGCTCGAGATCGCCTGCTGGGACATCCTGGGCAAGGACCGCGACCGCCCGGTGCATGCGCTGATCGGCGGGCGGATGAACGAGCGGATCCGCGCCTATACCTATCTCTACCCGCTGGCGCAGCACAAGCTCACCGATTTCTGGACCGCGCCGGACCAGGCGGCCGAGGCCGCCGCCGAAATGGTCCGGCAAGGCTATACGGCGGTCAAGTTCGACCCCGCCGGCCCCTACACGATGCGCGGCGGGCACATGCCGGCGATGACCGACATTTCCCTGTCCGTCGCCTTCTGCAACGCGATCCGCGAGGCGGTGGGCGATCGCGCCGATCTGCTCTTCGGCACCCACGGGCAGTTCACCACCGCCGGGGCGATCCGGTTGGGCCAGGCGCTGGAACCCTACGGCCCGCTCTGGTTCGAGGAACCGGTGCCGCCCGACAACATCGCCGAGATGGCGAGGGTCGCCCGCGCGGTGCGCATCCCCGTCGCCACCGGCGAGCGGCTGACCACCAAGGCCGAGTTCGGCGCAGTGCTGCAGGCCGGCGCCGCCGCGATCCTGCAGCCGGCGCTGGGGCGGGCGGGCGGCATCTGGGAGATGAAGAAGGTCGCGGCACTGGCCGAGGTCTACAATGCGCAGATGGCGCCGCATCTCTATGCCGGCCCGGTGGAATGGGCGGCGAACCTGCAGCTGGCCGCCGCGATCCCCAACCTGCTGATGTGCGAAACCATCGAAACCCCCTTCCACGATGCGCTGATCAAGGGCGCGATCCCGGTCGAGGAGGGGTTCGTCGAACTGCCCGCTACGCCCGGTCTCGGCATCGAGGTGGACGAGGACCTGGCCCGCGCCCATCCCTTCACCGGGACCGGTCTGCACCTGCAGATGCAGGAGGAGCCGTGCGATTATGTCCACGGCAACGCCTTTCAGGGCGGTGCCCCTGCAACAGAGGGGTGACAGCGGCGCGCGGCTTCGGCATGATATAGTCGACCCATTCAGTCAGGACACAGCCGCCGTGACCCTCCAGACCGCCGACACGATCACTCCCGAAACGCCCCAGGACATGGCCCACCGTGCCGCCGATGCCGCCGCCTATCTCAAGACCCTGGCCCACGAGGGGCGGTTGATGATCCTGTGCCATCTCGGCGCCGGCGAGAAATCGGTGGGCGAGCTCGAGGCGCTTCTGGGCATACGCCAGGCGGCGGTCAGCCAGATGCTGGCGCGGCTGCGCGACGAAGCGCTTGTCACCACGCGGCGCGAAGGCAAGACGATCTTCTATTCGCTGGCCGACAGCAACACCGAGCAGGTCATCGGCCTGCTCTATTCCTTGTTCTGCAACCGCGATTGAATGGTGTTCCGCCAGAGCTTTTAGGTTTCGGCTAAGTAGAGGTGCGCTGGTTCACGCGTCTGCCGAACGCGCGTTTCGACCGCCATGTTTCCTTGCGAAGCCGAGACACGCCTGGAGCGGGATGCGCAGCTCGCGAATGTCTCCCCGGGGCGCAGCCCCGGATCGCGCCCAAGCCGCCCCCAGGGCGGGCGCGATTGCGCCCACCCTCGGGCCGGGCGCAATCCTCAGTGCATTTGGCGGCGGGGTTCAGACGATAGTCATTGTGCTTCAGTTCCGCACATAGCCGGCGACCACCTGCAGCAATTTGAAGGCGGTGGCGGCGTCGTTCTCGACCACGGCCAGGAACTCCTCGGCGCCGATGCGCAGGCAGCTCAGGTCGGTCTCGGCAACCATGCTGAGCGCGCGCGGCACGTTGCGGATCAGCCCCAGCTCGCCGACCAGCGCGCCCGGGCCGACGCGGGTGATCAGCTGATCGTCCCCTGCCGCCCGCGGCAGGTAGAGCCCCGCCTCGCCCTCGAGGATCAGATAAGCCCCGTCACTCGGCGGATCGTCCTTCAGGAACACCGTCTGCGCTGCCTTGGCCTCGTACCAGCGCGCCCCGAAGGCCAGCAGCCGGAGCTGCTTGCGGTTCAGCGTCGAGAACAGGTCGGCCTGCTCGAGGGCGCGCAGCTTGCGCGCCAGATCGGCGCTGCCGGCGCCGTCCTCGGCATGTTCGACGGGTCGGTCCTTGGTCACGATGCGGCCCTGCTGGATCTCGAGAAAGACGTTGAAGACGCTGGTATTCTCGTAGGCGTCGTTGAGATAGATCAGCGTCGTTTCCGGCAGCAATTCGCGCAGGTTGCGATGCACGGCGATCCGGGTCTTCATGTCATAGCTGGCCAGCGCCTGGTCCAGGATCAGGATGTCCGGCCGCTTGATCGTCGCCCGGCAGAACGAGAGCGGCTCGGCGAAGAGCGCCGGCAGGTTGGCCCCGCCCAGCGCCACCGGCACGTCATAGATCAGCTCGACCACCGACTCGCGCGCCCCGCCCCGGGTCAGCACCTCGGCCACCACGCGGCGCACCTCGTCGGCGCGGCTGCCCGCCGCCTCGGTCAGCTTGCCGAACATCGCGTTCTCCAACACCGTCAGGCCGGGGGCGAACCGGTCCATCCGAAGCGGCACGAAGAGATCGCCGAGACTGCCCAGCAGCTCCTCGGACCGGCTGGTGCGCAGATCGAGGATGCGCGCCTTGATCTCGTCCGGAAAGGCCGCGCCGATGCGCTCGGCCGAGAGGCTGAAGGGCACGATCAGCAGGCTGGCCAGCTCGTCCGGCCCGAGCGCCGCGGCGCCGCCCTCCCGGGTCTTGTCGATCAGCGCCACGGCGGTCTCGTAGGTGCCGACCTCCAGCCCCAGCTTGCGGAAGAGCGGATGATCGGTGCCGTCGAGCCCGAAGATCCGGCGCAGCATGTCGATCACGTCGCGGGTCAGCCGGATCAGGTCCGCGTCGAGATCGAGCTCGTGCAGCCGCTCCATGAATCGCGTCTGCCGCGTCAGGTCGGCCCGGGTGATCGGCTTGCGGGGCGTCGCGAAAAGCAGGTTCTCGGCCACCGGCAGCGCGTGGTTGTAGCGGTCGGGCAGGAAGAAATAGACATGCTGGCGCAGGTCGGCGTCGCGCAGCGCCTGCTGGACCTCGCCGCGCAGGCCGACCAGCCGCGCGGCCAGGTCGGGATGGGCGACGGCATCGAACCGCTGGTCGAGCCCGCGCCGGAACAGCGCCGAGCCCGAGCCCATGCCCTCGATCAGCCGCAGCCACCAGGCGCGCAGCTCGGCCACCGTCTCGACCCCCGCCATGGACGGATCGACCCACTCGGCGCCAGGCGCATCGGGGCTGTTGCCGCTGCGCCGGCTTTCCTCGGCATAGGCCGGATCCGGCCCCTGCCCGCGCGGCAGCGGGCGGACCGGCATCATCACGTTGTCGCCGAGACTGCCCTGGAACATCTGCGGGCGCGACGTGGCATGACCGATCCGGGCGGCGATCACCCGCTGATGCAGCCCGGCCAGATCGTGGCCGGCGATCGCCACCCGGCCCTGGGCCGGTACGACCTCGCGGGTCAGGAGCTCGGCCATGGCCCGGCGATCGTCCTCGCTGGGGGCGGCGATGCCGATCACCGCGCCGGCGGGCAGCGTGACAGCGATCTCCTCGAGCACCGCGTTGCCGTCCGCATCGCGCACCGTCACGTCCTCGAGAACGATATCGCCGTTCAGCCTTGGCACGCTCTCCAGCTCGCCCTCGATCAGACTTGCGTCGATCATCCCCGGCGGGGCAAAACGCTCGGTCACCACCTCCCAGCGCAGGGTCATGTCCTGGGCCTGGTTGTAATAGTCGAGCAGCTCCTTCCAGGGGCTGGAGAGATCCTTGTAGGCCGCCAGCGCCGCCACCAGCGCCCCCAGCGACACCGCGCCCTGCAGGACCAGGTAGCCGCCGACCGAGAAGAAGAAGAACGGGGTCAGCTGGGTGATGAAGTTGTTGAGGAACTTCATGAAGAATTTCTTCTGGTAGATCTGGAAGCGGATGTCGAAGAGCCGGCCCAGCTGCTCCGAGATCACCGCCAGCCGGTAGCGCCAGCCGCCATTGGTGCGCAGCGCGCTGGCCCCGGCGGCGCTTTCGCCGATGGTCGCCGCCAGCACCCGCATCTCGGCGATGCGGGTCTTGTTGAGCAGGTTGACCTGCCGCTGCAGGCGCGGGATCAGCCAGGCCTGCAGCGGGATCAGCGCCACCGCCGCCAGTCCGAACCAGACGCTTTGCAGGAAGAGGAAGGACAGGATGGTCAGCATCTGCCCGGCCTGCAGCACCGGCTGGCTGATCGCGTCGCCCATCAGCCCGCCCATCGGCTCGGTCTCGGCGGTGACCATCGAGACCAGCTCGGCCTGGCTGACACGCTCGAAATAGGGCGCCGGAAAACGCAGGATGCGGCCGATCAGCTGATAGCGCAGGCGCCGCAGCATGCGCTCGGAGAGGATGCCCTTCATGGTATTGATGCGCATCTTCATCAGCCCGTGCACCAGCACCGCCGCAAGGAAGGCCCCGCAGAGCAGCATCAGGAACGCCACCCGCCCGATCTCGACACCGAAGAGGTCGACCGTCGGGCCCGGCGCGCCGATGGCGTCGTTGATGATCCGCTTGGGCAGTTCCAGCGTCAGATAGAGCAGCGGGAACAGCGTGGTGGTCACCGCCAGCAGGATCAGCTGGTCGCGTTTGGAATACTTCCAGATGAAGGAAAAGATCGAGGGTTCGATGGTGGCAATCCGCTTGCGGGCAAAGAAAACGTCAAAATCGGAACCGACGGCAACGCGCGAAGCCTAGCAAGGCGCGGCCCGCGCGCCAAATGGTTTGAGGGTCGGCCGGACCCCGGCGCCGGTTAGGCGGGTCTTAACCACGGCAATTGCAGGCTGGACGGCAAGCGCCTAACATGCTGTTCAGCCCAGGACGGGAGACCGGAGAAGTGTCGGAAACTGTCAGCACGGTCCTCGTCCTCTTCGGTCTGTTGCAGGTCAAGCACATGCTGGCGGATTATTTCCTGCAGACGCCGCGCATGCTGGCGGCGCGGGGGGCCTATCTGCATCTCGGCCGCGCCCAGCACGCAGGCGTGCACGCCGCCGGCTCGGTCGCGGCGCTGGCGCTGGTCGGGGCGGCGCCGGTCTTCATCGTCTGGGCGGTGCTCTGCGAATGGCTGGTGCATTTCCACGTCGACTGGGGCAAGGCCCGGTTCACCGAAGCGCACGAGCTTTACCCCACGCAATCGAGCTTCTGGTGGGCGATGGGGGTCGATCAGGCGCTGCACCAGTTCACCTATATCGCTCTGGTCTGGGCGGCGGTCGGGTTTGGCGCGATCTAGACGCTCACCGGCCCGCCGCGCTTGAGGGTGCGCAGCACCACGTTGGTCTGGGCACTGGCCACCGCCGGCAGGCGGAAGAGGAAATCCTCGAGAAACCGGTTGTAGGCCTCCAGGTCCCGGCACAGAACCCGCAGGTGATAGTCGGACTGGCCGGTGGTGGCGAAACAGTCCTGCACCTCGGGGCGCCGCTCGACGGCCTGGATGAACTCGGCCAGCTTGCCGCGCTCGTGGCGGGTCAGCTGGACATGGACGATGGCGTGGAAGCCCAGGCCCATCGCCTCGGGATTGACCGCGGCGCCATAGCGTTCGATCACCCCGGCCTCCTCGAGGGCACGCACCCGCCGCCAGAGCGCCGAGGCGGACATGCCCACCGCCGCCGCCAGATCGGCGTTCGACACCCGGCAATCGGTTTGCAGATGCGCGAGGAGCCGCCGGTCGCGGTCATCGAGAACGGGTTTCTCGGTCATTCTGTTCGCAGATCCTCGTAAACCCGGATGAAATTTTCGCGCTGCTCCCTAAATGGCACATATCTGGCACCAGTTTCCAGCCCGTTCGGGCTATCCTTGCCAGGACCGACTCCGCCCTTCGCCGAAAGAACATGCCATGACCAAGCACGATCCGGACCTTCGCCCCTATCAGCTCGACGACCGATATGCCAACACCAGCGGCCGGGTGTTCCTGACCGGCACCCAGGCGCTGGCGCGGATCATGATGGACCAGGCGCGGCGCGACCGCGCGGCGGGGCTGACCACCGCGGGCTTCATCTCGGGCTATCGCGGCTCGCCGCTCGGGGCGCTCGACCTCGAGCTGTGGCGTGCGCGCGAGCGGCTGGACCGCGACCGCATCACCTTCATGCCCGCGGTCAACGAGGATCTGGGCGCCACTGCGGTGCTGGGCGCGCAGCAGGCCAGCCTCGATCCGCATTGCGACGTCGAGGGCGTCTTTTCGATGTGGTACGGCAAGGGGCCGGGCGTTGACCGGTCGGGCGACGCGCTCAAGCACGGCAACGCCTATGGCTCGGCCCCCAAGGGCGGGGTGCTGGTGGTGGCGGGCGACGATCACGGCTGCGTCTCGTCCTCGATGCCGCACCAGTCCGACGTCGCCTTCATGGCCTGGTTCATGCCGACGCTGAACCCCGCCTCGGTCGAGGAATACCTGGAATACGGTGAATACGGGCTGGCGCTGTCGCGCTTCTCGGGCACCTGGGTCGGGTTCAAGGCAGTCTCGGAGACGGTGGAATCGGCGCGCTCGGTCGAGCTGCGCCCCGACCGCGCCTTCGTGACGCCCGAGTTCCAGGGTCCGCCGGGCGGGCTGCATGTGCGGGTGGCCGACCTGCCCTCGCCCGAGATCGAGACCCGCATCGGCCACAAGCTGGACGCGGTGCGCGCCTTTGTCGAGGCCAATCCGATCGACCGCGCGATCTGGGGCATCGAGGATGCGCGCTTCGGCTTCGTGACCACCGGCAAGGGCCATCTCGACCTGATGGAAGCGCTGCGCCTGCTGGGCCTTGACGAGGCCGCCTGCCGCAGGCTCGGCATCGACATCTACAAGGTCGGCATGGTCTGGCCGCTGGCGCATCGCGACGCGCTGCGCTTCGTCACCGGCAAGCAGGAGGTGCTGGTGGTCGAGGAAAAGCGCGGCATCATCGAGAGCCAGTTCAAGGAGCATTTCTATGACTGGCCCGGCTCCAAGCCCGAGCGGATGGTCGGCAAGTACGACAGCCAGATGAACCCGCTGATCCCCTGGACGGGCGAGCTGTCGCCGCTGCTGCTGGCCCCCATCGTCGCCGCCCGGCTCGACCGGTTCTTCCCCGAAGAGGGCCTGCCGGCCAAGGCCCTTGCGCTGACCGAAACCCCGCCCGAGCTGCTGAAACTGCCCGGCGCCACCCGCACCCCCTATTTCTGCTCGGGCTGTCCGCACAACACTTCGACCAGGGTGCCCGAGGGATCGAAAGCGGCCAGCGGCATCGGCTGTCACGTCATGGCCAGTTGGATGGACCGCAATACCGTCGGCTACGCGCAGATGGGCGGCGAGGGCGTGCCCTGGGTCGCGACCTCGAAGTTCAACGGCGGCAAGCACATCTTCCAGAACCTCGGCGAAGGCACCTGGTATCACTCGGGCAGTCTGGCGATCCGGCAGGCGGTCGCGGCGGGCACCAACATCACCTACAAGATCCTCTATAACGACGCCGTCGCCATGACCGGCGGACAGCCGGTGGACGGGCCGGTGAGCGTCTCGGGCATCGCCCAGACCTGCCGCGCCGAGGGGGTCGAGCGCATCGTGCTGGTCTCGGACGATATCGGCAAGTTCCAGCGCGGCGAGTTTCCGCCCCGCACCAGCTTTCACGACCGCGCCGATCTGGACGCGGTGCAGCGCGAGCTGCGCGAGGTCCCCGGCGTCACCGTGCTGATCTACGAGCAGACCTGCGCCACCGAAAAGCGCCGCCGCCGCAAGCGTGGCACCCTGGCCGACCCGGACACGTTCGTGTGGATCAACGACCTGGTCTGCGAGGGCTGCGGTGACTGTTCGATCGAGAGCAACTGCCTGAGCGTCGAGCCGCGCGAGACCCCGCTGGGGCGCAAGCGCAAGATCAACCTCAACACCTGCAACAAGGACTATTCCTGCCTGAACGGGTTCTGCCCCAGCTTCGTCACCGTCACCGGGGCCAGCCGGCGCAAGACGCAGGGCGCGGGTCTGGACATCGCCGCGCTGAGCGCCGATCTGCCCGCCCCCGACCTGCCGTCGCTGGCCGAGCCCTTCGATCTGCTGGTCACCGGCGTCGGCGGCACCGGCGTGGTGACCGTGGGCGCGCTGATCACCATGGCCGCGCATCTGGAAGGGCGCGGCACCAGCGTGCTGGACTTCACCGGCTTCGCGCAGAAATTCGGCACCGTGCTCAGCTATGTGCGGCTGGGCGAGACCCCGGCGGCGCTGAACCAGGTGCGCATCGATGCCCGCGGCGCCGACGCGGTGATCGGTTGCGACGTGGTGGTCTCGTCCGCGCCCAAGGCCAGCCTGCACTACCGACCCGGCACAAGGGTCGTGCTGAACCGCGCCGAGATGCCGACCGGAGACCTGGTGCTGCGCCGCGATGCACGGCTCGACGTGGCAGCGCGCGAGGCGGCGATTGCCCGGGTGGTCGGCGCGGAGAACCTCGCCGCCTTCGACGCCAATGCCGCCGCCGAGGCGCTGCTGGGCGATGCCGTCTTCGCCAACGTGATGATGCTGGGTTTCGCCTGGCAGAAGGGGCTGGTCCCGGTGGGCGACGCGGCACTGGGTCAGGCGATCCTGCTCAACGGCGTGCAGATCGAGGCGAACCGGGCGGCCTTCGCCCTGGGGCGGGTGATGGCCGCGGCGCCGGAGCGGCTGGCCGCCCATTGGCGGGCCGAGGCGCCGGCGCCCGAGACGCTGGAGGCGCTGATCGCGCGCCGCGCGGCCTTCCTTGTCGACTACCAGGACCAGGCCTATGCCGACCGCTACCGCGCCAGGCTGGACGCCTTTCGCGCCGCCCTGCCCCAGGACGCGCCCGAGGAACTGCTGCGCGCGGCGGCCAGATCGCTGTTCAAGCTGATGGCCTACAAGGACGAGTTCGAGGTCGCCCGCCTGCACCGGCTGGCACGGTTCGACGCCGAGCTGACCGCGCAGTTCGAGGGCGATTTCCAGGTGAACTATCACCTCGCGCCGCCGCTCTGGCCGGCGCGCCGGGATGCGCGGGGCCGGCCGGTCAAGCGCCGTTTCGGGCCGTGGATGGGCCATGTCTTCGGCCTGCTGGCGCGGATGAAACGCTTGCGCGGCTCGGCCCTCAACCCGTTCGGCTACCATTCCGAGGCGCGGATGCACCGCGATTTGCTGGCCTGGTACGAGGGCGAGATGGACCGGGTCGCCGCCGCCTATGGACCGCAGACGGCCGCGGCGTGCAGGGCCGTCATCGCCGCCCCGGACGAGATCCGCGGCTATGGCCCGGTGCGCGCCCGCGCCGCGGAGGCCGCGCGCAAGGCGGC
>JAGRMU010000260.1:0-428 GCA_020441165.1 Sedimentitalea sp. | reverse complement strand
GCCTCACCCGTCCGGCCAGAACCGCCGGGCATAGGCGGCGAACTCGGCGATCTCCTCGGGCGTTCCGGGCTGGCCGGTGAACACCAGCAGGTAGTGCGGAACCAGCGAGAGGCGGAAGGCGGTCGGCTCCTCGGGCTGCGCCAGGTCGTATCCCAGCTGCATGTAATAGAGCACCCGCGCCCGGGTGAGCGCCTCAGTCGGCTCGTACCCATAGCGCTCGAACATCGCGGTCAGCGCCGCCAGGCGCCTTGCGTCGGACTGATCGAGGATGCGCCGCACCTTGCCCGACCGGCGCCCCCAGTCGCGGATGGCGAAATCCAGCGCGGTGTCGAAAAGCGCCGGGTTCACCACGCAGCGATGCACGTTGCAGACCGCCCCCGTGATGGTCGCTGCCGGCAGCTCGGACTGGGCGATGATGGCGGCGGTAT
>JAGRMU010000259.1 GCA_020441165.1 Sedimentitalea sp. | reverse complement strand
GTCTCGACGGGGCTGTTGATCACCGGCTCGATCTGGCTGCTGGTGGCGGCCTACATGGTGCGCTTCCTTGCCGCGGCGCTCGGCGCCTACGAGGGCGGGCAGAGCACGGTCCACGCCAACATGGACGCCGCCGCCCGCTCGCTGGGCCAGACCCCGCTGGGCACGCTGCGCCGGGTGCATCTGCCGATCCTGACCCCGAGCCTGCTGACCGCGCTCTTGATCGTCTTCGTCGACGTGATGAAGGAGCTGCCCGCGACGCTGATCATGCGCCCCTTCAACTTCGACACGCTGGCCGTGCAGGCCTATCGCCTGGCCTCGGACGAGCGGCTGGCGGGGGCGGCGGTGCCGTCGCTGGTGATCGTCGCGGTGGGGCTGGTGCCGGTGATCCTGATCTGCCGACAGGTGGGGCGGCGGCGGTAGGGACAACGCCTGTCGCGCCTCGCGGGCCGGGTCGGTGGGTCCGGACACACCGATCCCGCGACGGCAGGTGCGCCATCGCGGGACCGGGTCTCACCGCCGGACGGGGGCCGCTCAGGCGAAGAGGAAGTCGTCGGCGCCGATCTTGTGCGTGCCAAAGCCCAGCAGGCTGATGCTGTCGCCGCCGTCGAGGTCGATCTCGGTCTTGAAGAACCCGCGGTCGATATCGTCCTTGATGTCCTTGTACCGGGTGATCCCCTCGTAGCCGGTCAGGTCGATCTTGTCGTGGCCGGCGCGGAAATTGACGATGGTGTCGTCGCCGTCGCCCTTCTCGAAGACGAAGGTATCGTCGCCGCGCCCGCCGGCCATCCAGTCGTTCCCGGTCCCGCCGGTGATCGTGTCGTCGCCCCGGCCGCCGAAGAGGGTGTCGCGCCCCGCCTCGCCGATCAGCGTGTCCTGGCCCCAGCCGCCGGCGATCCAGTCGTTGCCGGTGCCGCCGATCGCCACGTCATTGCCCGATCCGGCCAGGATGACGTCGTTGCCGCCGTTGCCGTCGATGAAATCCATGCCGCGGCCGGTGACGAAGTGATCGCGGCCATCGCCGCCGATCTCGAAGTCGGTGTTCTTCTGGGTGAGGATCGCCGAGACCGAAAGCGGCAGAAGTACGCCGTCAAGCACATGGATCACGCCATTGCTCGCCGCCACGTCGGTGGCGATGATGCCCGGGTTCGCAACGCCCATGTCGGCGTCGATGAGGCTCGGCGGCGTGGTGTCGAACTCTGTGGTGAGCGTGCCGCCCTGAAGGGTCGGAACCGCCGCGCCATCGCCGAGGGCCACCACATCCGCCAGCTCGAATACGCCCGGAGTGACGTGATAGGTCAGGATGTCGGTCAGCAGACCGGAGGGGTCGCCCTTGCCGAGAAGCGTGAGCGCATCGGCGAGAAAGCCCACCGTCGCCGCCTCGCCCATGGGCGCCGTGTTGCCGGTCACCGAGGCGATGGTGCCGGCAAGCCCCTTGAAGGCGTTGTCTTCCGGCGCGAAGACGGTCAGATCCGGCACGGTGTCGAGCGCGCCCACCAGGCCGAGACCCGCATAGGGTTCGGCGGCGAGGCTGTCCGTCGTGATCAGCAGATCGCGCAGGATGTCGAAATCCTTGCCGTTCTTGTCGTAGCCGCTCGCTCCGCTCAGTGCCAGAACCGTTCCGGTGATGCTTTCCATTGCGCTTGCTCCCTTGCCAAGGCGTGTTTCAACTCGTCTGGTGACCTCACCTTTCGGGTGAGTCGGGACGGCTACGCACGCCCTCGCGGTGCGGATCAGCACGGGCCGGTCACAAGCTGGTTATCCCGGCGTCATCCCGGCGGTACCGGGCGCCGAGCGCAAGCCGGTCAGCGGCGGCAAAAAAAAGCGCGCCGCGGGGTGCGGCGCGCTGAAGCGTCTGGATATGTCTGGTCGGCCGCCCGTGTCCGAGGCGGCGCGCGTCAGTTCCAGCCGACCTCGTTGAAGATCTTCTGCGCCTCGGGGATGTTCTTGGCGACCTCGGAGAGGTTGACCTCGTCGGCCTTGAACGCGCCCAGCCTCGCCACCGAGTCGGCGAGCGGGACGCCCGGGACGGCCGGGTATTCGTCGTTGCCGGCGGAGAAGTAGATCTGCGCCTGATCGCTGGCCAGGTATTCGAGGAATTTCACCGCGGCCTCGCGGTTCGGGGCATGGGCCGCGACGCCGCCACCCGAGAGGTTCATGTGGGCGCCCTCGGCCTCCTGCGACGGGAAGAGCCAGCCGATGATGTCGAGATGGTCCGAGACGCCCTCGACGTCGTCGCGCAGGGCGCGGGCGAAATAGTAGGTGTTGGCGACCGCGATGTCGCACTCGCCCGAGGCCAGGCCGCGCAGCTGGTCGGTGTCGCCGCCCTGCGGCTCGCGGGCCATGTTGGCGACCACGCCGCGCGCCCAGTCGGTGGCAACCTCGGTCCCGTGATGGGTGATCATCGCGGCCAGCAGCGTCTGGTTGTAGGTGTTGGTCGACGAGCGGATGCAGACCATGCCCTCGTAGGCGGGATCGGCCAGCGCGAGATAGGTCTGCGGCGGGGTCGGCACCCGCTCCTTGTTGTAGAAGATGATCCGCGCGCGCTGCGAGAAGCCGAACCATTCGTTGTCCGCGTCGCGCAGGCTGGCCGGGATCCGCTCCTCGAGCACGGCGCTTTCGACGGGTTGCAGAACGCCGGCATCCTTGGCCCGCGCCAGCCGCGAGGTGTCGACGGTCAGCAGGATGTCGGCGGGGGAGTTGGCGCCCTCGGCCTGCATGCGGGCGATCAGCTCGTCGGCCTTGCCCTCGATGCGGTTGATGGTGACGCCGGTGGCCTCCTCGAAATCGGTGTAGAGCCGCTCGTCCGTGTCGTAGTGGCGCGAGGAATAGAGGTTGAGCTGGCCCTCGGCGGCGGCGGCGAGTGGCAGCGCCGTGAAGACGGCGGCGGTCAGAAGGAGCGTGTGCTTGGTCATCATGGGGTCCTGGAATGTCACGCGGGCGCAAATACCCGACTGAAACCATTGGTTAAAAGATTCGCGGGCCGGGGGAAAGTCATTTCTGACAAATTCGCTCGGAAAAACGGTCGCGGGGTGCACGCGCCCGGAACGAAAAAGGCCGCGCCCGGTGCGGGGCGCGGCCTTGGCGTGCTCATCCGAAGGGTCTCAGCCCTGGCGGGCCTTGAACCGACGCTGCGTCTTGTTGATCACGTAGACGCGGCCTTTACGACGCACAACCCGGCAATCGCGATGCCGGTTCTTGAGCGAGCGGAGCGAGTTTCTGACCTTCATGGTCTCTCTCCTGTCCTGCGGCGCGGGCCAGCGCCTTGGTTGCGGGTGCTCCGGCGGGGCCGGGGCGGTGAATTCATGGTGGGCACTACAAGGTTCGAACTTGTGACCCCTTCGATGTCAACGAAGTGCTCTACCGCTGAGCTAAGCGCCCATGAATGCCGATGCAGGCGATGCGCCCCAACGAAATGGGGCGCGGAATCCCGCGCCGGTAGCGGGGTCTATAAAAGGAGTCGGCAGGGTGATCAAGGGCTTTTGGCGCCCGCCGTTTCCGCGCTATGCTTTGCCTCGCAAGGAGATCCGAATGACCCGCGACGCCTTTCACCTGACCCTTCCCGAGCGGCACCTCTCGAGCGTCGTCTTCGCCTCGCCGCATAGCGGCAGCGCCTATCCGGACTGGTTCCTGGCCCAGAGCGTGCTGGATTCGCACCAGATCCGGTCCTCGGAGGATGCCTTCGTCGACGGGCTCTTCGCGGCGGCGCCGGCGGCCGGCGCGCCGCTGCTGGCAGCCTCGGTACCGCGCGCGGTGGTGGATTTCAACCGCAGCCCGGACGAGCTGGACCCGGCGCTGATCGAGGGGGTGCGCCGGCACGGCCACAACCCGCGCGTCGCCTCGGGGCTGGGGGTGATTCCGCGGGTGGTGGCGAACGGGCGCAGCATCTATCGCGGCAAGCTGCCGCTGGCCGAGGCGCAGGGCCGGATCGCGCGCTACTGGCGGCCCTATCACGCGGCGCTGCAGGGGCTGCTGGACCAGGCCCATGCGCGGTTCGGCGAGGCGATCCTGGTCGATTGCCACTCGATGCCGCACGAGGCGATGGACGGCATGGCGCGCGGCAAGGCGCGGCGCCCCGAGATCGTGCTGGGCGATCGCTTCGGCGCCGCCGCCAGCAGCGAGGTGGTCGACCGGATCGAGGCGGCCTTCGCCGGCGCCGGGCTGGAGGTCACCCGCAACGCGCCCTTCGCCGGGGCCTTCGTGGCGCAGGCCTACGGCCGCCCCTCGCGCCGCCAGCACGCGGTGCAGATCGAGATCGACCGCGCGCTTTACATGGACGAGCGCAGCATCCGCCCGAGCGCCGGATTCGACGGCTTCCGGCAGCTGATGGCCGGGGTCGTCGCCGAGATCGCCGCGATCGGGAGCGCCCGGATGCCGCTGGCGGCGGAGTAGGCCTTTTGGTTTGGTCCGTTTTGTCGGTCCTGGTCGCGATAGACCGAAAGCCGAACTCAGTGTATTTCTGCTTCTTTTTTCGACATTTTGATCACGCGGAAGCATTTCGGAACAACGACCGCCGAGTGCAAGGATATAGGGTGCTAAGTTGCAGAGAGTTTTCTTAATTTTCATTTCTTTTTTCGGTGTGTTCAGTTGTCTTGCTTTTGGCTGCGCCGCGGCTGAATTCACAATAGTTCCCGGGCTTTCAGATGAGCAGAAAGGGATATTTATTAAGGGCGTCATCGAATATGGGGATGACGAAGAGTTTTTCAAGCTCGCTGAGCAGGCTGAACGCGCGTCCGTAATTCTTGAGTCTCCAGGCGGAAATGTTCTTGCCGGATTAGGTATCGGTGCGGAAATCGCCATACGAGGCTTCACAACGTTGGTGGTTGATGGAGAAGGTTGCTTCTCGATTTGCGCGGTCATCTGGGCATCTGGAGTAAGGCGCTACATGACGCCAAATGCCACGATAGGTGTGCACGCTGCCTACAGAATACAAAATTTTACGGACGGTACCTCATTGCCCGTGGAAACCGGTGCAGCAAATGCTGACATTGGCGCATTCCTCAACGAGTTGGGGCTGAGCCGAGAGGCGATTAGGTACTTCACGACCGCCAGTCCCAACGACTTCAAATTTATAACACCTGATGTTGCACAAACACTTAGTATAGATGTGTATATTCAGGATGGGTTTGAGATTACAAGTGCAGCGTATAGACCAACTCCGCGCAAGATAGCCCGCCAAACAGTTGACTATTTGTCGATGGCTGTAAACTGCAGCAATCTTCTAGACGTAAGTGAAGGTTTTTTTTCGTGAGCAAGCTAAAGAAATATTGGAGGGCGGGCACACCATGTACGGTGGGGAGACCTTTGCCGATCTTCTGCCACAATATACGGATCCAACAAAAGTCAATATTGAGCGTCAGGGGTTTGTTCGATGGTGTATAGAGGCTGAAAGCAGACTCAGGGGCGAAAGATTGCCAACGGGGATTTCAGGCCCAAGTTTTGAGTGCTCAAAAGCGGCGACGCCCACTGAGAACGCAATCTGTTCATCAAAGGACCTATGGGTAATGGATCGGATCATGGGAAGTATGTATTTTTTCTTGAGAGATAACACTAACTCGCAAGTTTCCCAACAGTTTTTGGAATCTCAACGAGAGTGGATTAAGCGCAGAAATCATTGTGGAAGCGACCTGCCGTGTTTGCTTGAGCGCTATTCCTCTAGGTTATTTGATCTGGGTGCTAACTGATTACCTTGAAAGTTCGGCAGCTCGCGGCACATGATGGTAGCTCACTAAAGCCGATGTTCTTCAAATGAAACGTCCGCTTTGGTCCGTCCAACGCGGCTTAAGAGGCTTGGGCGAAGGGTGGGAACGTCCAGCCCAGTCGCCCCGCGCCGCAACGGCCCGGGCGAGGCATGCTGAAGGGCTCCTAGCGCAGCGCCCGGCCCTTGCGGATCGCGTCGGCGCC
>JAGRMU010000258.1:259-3841 GCA_020441165.1 Sedimentitalea sp. | reverse complement strand
GTTGGGCCCGCACCCGCATTCCTGATCCATCTATCGCGGCAAGACACCGGCGGAACGGCCACAAGGCGGCGCAATCCTCGGAGACTTCGGGGAGGAGCGGCGCCTTGGCGGGCGCATTTCTCTGCCCTGTGCAATCGCCGCGGGACCGCGCAGTTACTTCTCCTCCCCGCAGAACAGGTCGTAGACCGTTTCGAGGATGCGCTTGGGGCGGTCGTCGGCGAGGCGGTAGTAAATCGCCTTGCCCTCGCGGCGGGGGATCACCAGGCCTTCCATGCGCAGGCGCGAGAGCTGTTGCGAGACCGCCGCCTGGCGCGCGGAGAGCAGCTCTTCGAGCTCGGTCACGGATTTCTCGCCCGAGACCAGGTGGCAGAGGATCATCAGCCGGCCCTCGTGGCTGATCGCCTTGAGGAAATTCGAGGCCGTGGTGGCCTTGCCCTGCATCCGGTCGATCTCGGGTCCGGAGCGGTCGGAGGAGGAGGGCGGAAACGGCATGACTCATGCTCCTGTCCTGTCGGGGGCCCGATCGCGCCCGCCGCCCGCATCGGGGCGCGGGCCGGCGAGGGCGGGTCGAAACGGCACGCCGCGACGCGTTTCGCGGACCGATTGCGACCCGACGGGCCGGTCCTGCATTGAGCGATGTCGGGAGTGTCCTCTAGCGGTCGTCGGGCTGATCGAAAGGCCCCCCGCAGCGGCCAAGACACGATGGACGCCTTGCACTAGGGAGTGCGCCCGGTCCGACCGGCATGAACGGCGGACGCATCGGACGGGCCGGCGCAGCCCCGCCATCGAAGGGGCGCCTCTTGTGCGAACGCCAAGGATTTGCCCCGGCAGCGCCACGGCCCACGCCGTCCGCGCGCCGATGCGTTGCCACTGACCGATCATCTGCTACCCACTGACCTGTGCTCGACTCACAATCTAATTCGAATGTTTGAATTGATCAAGCGCAGGCTGCTGGCGTCCGCGCGGCGACCGGGTGGCGCGCAAGCGGAAGCCGCCCGTCCCGCCGAGGCTGCCTCGCCCGCCTCATGAAGCAGCCCGGACGGCCGCTGACCATCGCGGCGCAGGGTTTCCCCGGCGATCCGGCGCTCGGAAAGTATGCTGGACGATCACACCGGGCCCTTGCTCTGCCGGTTGCGGCACGGCGGGGACTGGCGGCTGTCAAGATATGACCAAGAATCCGGTTTGACCGAGGAACCGCGGCACGGCGTTTCATCGCAAGACCGATTGGACGTCGGGCTCAGGAAATCAGGCCGCTTCGTCCGCTGGCCCGGCGAACCTGCTCCGGATCAGCCATTTGGTGAGGCTTCTGGCCATCCCCGAATGGCCGACGAGCGCAATCGCGTCCTTGCCGATCTCGGTCGCGAAGCTGGAATGTCCCATCCACGCCGAGGTCATCGCGCGCAGCTCGCTGATGATGAAGAGATCGACGTTGTCGCCCGGATCCTGGAAGCACAAGTCGGTCTCGAGCCCGGGCTTGACGACCAGCCAGTAATTGACCTGCGCGTTGGGGGCATCGTTCAGGGTGAACTGGATGACGCATTTGCTGATGGGCAGGGCGGACCTGTCCAGCTTGCGCCGGATATTCCACATCAGCATGCGCGCATCGAGACATTGCAGAGACACGTCCGTCTCGATGTTCCGACCTCGACATGATCTCACCTCTCCACTCGAAATGTCCCACACGCGGCGCCGCCGAACCGGTACTCGAACTGTAGCGGGTTCACTTCACTTCTCTTTGTTGACTGGAAGCGGGACCGCGTGTCGCGCCTTCTGGTGTCCTGTTCAACGCATTGAAGGAGATAGGAAATGCCACTTGTCGATATCGAGATCATCGAAGGCGTGTTCGATCAGGCCCAGAAGGCCCGGATGATCGAAAGCGTCACCAACGCCATGGTCGAGATCGAAGGCGAAGCCATGCGCGGCGTCACATGGGTGCGGGTCAAGGAGGTGCGCAGCGGCCAGTGGGGGATCGGAGGAAGTACCCCCAGCGCGGCCGACATCAAGGCCATGGCAGCGGGCTGACGCTGCAGCGGTCGGTGCCAGGGCATCGGCCGCCGCCGCTGTCGCAAGCGGCCGGCCTGCGGCATTGGCGGAAGACAGGAATATTCCGCAGTCCCGATCTTGCCCGATACTCGGCTGAAGACGGCGACGCTGCGAGGACATCACGCCTTTCTTCGGGCGGCCCAGACCGTTCAAGGGTACGCCGGGCTCGACAGGCGCGGCCCGTCCCGTCGCCAGCGGGTATGTGAGCGTCTCCGGGCAAACCGGGGGCGTGCCATCTGCGGGGGCACACGCGTCCAGCCCGCGGACGGCCCGATCGCGCCCGCCTCGCTTTCGTCTGTCAAAGAACAGCGGGCGCGCCCCTCGCAGAAGCGCGCGCCCCGTTAACCCCGCCCCGGCACCGATCCGCGCACCGATGCGATACCGACGCAATACCGACGTGATACCGACAGGGCCAAAATGCCCCATCAGCCTTGTTAACAAGGCCGTGCGCTGTCCTGGCGCTGAGTCGCGCCGAACCCCTCGAAACACCGCCCCATCCATCCCGCGCCGGCCGCGCCAACCCGGACGCTGGCGACGGTTGCTGGTGGCGAATTCGAACCGCCGCCCCCCTTGCAGCCCCCCGAGGGCGCCACTAAGACTTGGGTAACGCATCGTCGGGTATCCTCCCGGCCAGTCCAGACACAGGCGGCTTCCCATGTTCGACCCCATCGATACCTACATGAACACCCTCGTTCCCATGGTGGTCGAGCAGACCAGCCGGGGCGAGCGGGCCTATGACATCTTCTCGCGCCTGCTCAAGGAGCGGATCGTGTTCATCAACGGGCCGATCCATGACGGGATGTGCCACCTGGTGGTCGCCCAGCTGCTGCACCTGGAGGCCGAGAACCCCTCGAAGGAGATCAGCATCTACATCAACTCGCCCGGCGGGGTCGTGACCTCGGGCCTGTCGATCTACGACACGATGCAATACATCAAGCCGAAGGTCTCGACGCTCTGCATCGGCCAGGCCGCCTCGATGGGCTCGGTGCTGCTGGCCGGGGGCGAGCCGGGGATGCGCTTCTCGCTGCCCAACAGCCGGATCATGGTCCACCAGCCCTCGGGCGGCTACCAGGGTCAGGCCAGCGACATCATGATCCACGCCGCCGAGACCCAGAAGCTGAAGGACCGGCTCTACGACATCTATGTCAAGCATACCGGCCAGTCGAAGAAGGCGGTGGAGAAGGCGCTGGACCGCGACAATTTCATGTCGCCCGAGGAGGCCAAGGAATGGGGCCATATCGACGAGATCGTCGAAAGCCGCGGCAAGGCCGATGGCGGCGACAGCTGAAACGCCGGGTCCGGCCATCCGGAGAGGCGCCCATCGGGGCGGCGATTTTGAGATTGTAGCGTCAGGATCGCTGGCCTAAGCTTGGGTTCGGGTGGGCAGACCGGTCCCGGCGCCGGGGCGGACGACAACTTCGAAGCCTGAAAGGGAAACCATGGCAACGAACACGAGCGGCGACAGCAAGAACACTCTCTACTGCAGCTTTTGCGGAAAAAGCCAGCACGAGGTGCGCAAGCTGATCGCGGGCCCGACGG
>JAGRMU010000258.1:0-241 GCA_020441165.1 Sedimentitalea sp. | reverse complement strand
TCGAGCTGTGCATGGACATCATCCGGGAAGAGACCAAGGCCAGCGGGCTGAAGGCCAAGGACGGGGTGCCCACGCCCCGCGACATCTGCGACGTGCTGGACGATTACGTGATCGGCCAGGCGACGGCCAAGCGGGTGCTGTCGGTGGCGGTGCACAACCACTACAAGCGCCTCAACCACGCCCAGAAGGCCGGCAACGACATCGAGCTGTCGAAGTCCAACATCCTGCTGATCGGCCCCAC
>JAGRMU010000035.1:11439-15410 GCA_020441165.1 Sedimentitalea sp. | reverse complement strand
CGCTGCTCCTTCGTGGCGGCGCAGCGCGCGAAGCATCCCGACTGGGCCGACGCCTTCGCGGACTGACGCCGCTCAGTTCATCGCCACGAAGACGCAACCGTCCGAGATCAACTCGGGCGGGGTCTGGCAAAGACCGCTCGCCACCTGGAAGGCGGCCAGCACCTTGGGAACATAGTCACGCGTCTCGGCATAGGGCGGCACGCCCTTGTGATTGCGCACCGCGCCCTCGCCGGCATTGTACCCGGCCAGCACCAGGATCGGGTCCTGGTCGAATTCCTTCATCAGGAAATCGAGGTATTTCACCCCGCCGGCGATGTTGTCATCCGGGCGCAGGCTGTCCTTGACCCCGAATCGCGACGCGGTGTCCGGCATCAGCTGCATCAACCCCTGGGCCCCGGCGCCGCTGACCGCATCGGCGCGCCCGGCGCTCTCCACCGCGATCACCGCCAGCACCAGCGCCGGCGAGACCTTGGTGCCGACGGTCGAGCGCAGGATCGGCACGCCGCGGGCGCGGGCGATGTCCTGCAAGGCCTGCAGGCGCGGCGCGCCGACCTGGCCGGAGGCATTGAGCACCTTCAGCGCCTCGGGCAGCCGCCCCGGCCCGGTCCGCGACATCTCGGGCGAGACCTGGTCCCAGAACCAGCTGAACCGGCCCGGCGCACCCGCGGCGGCCGCGGCGGTCGTCTCACGGGGCTCGGCCGGGTCCTCGGCCTTGGGCTGGCGGCGCGGCGGTGGCGGCAGCACCGCGTTTGGGTCGATCTGGACGGTGATCCGCTTGGCGGTGCCGGGGCTGGGCGGCTTGATTCGCTTCGCCGAGAATTCGGGGAAGGGCGTGGGGATATCCGCGGTCAGGGGGACGGGCGCACAGAACGCAAGCATACCGAGACCCAGAACGGTCGCGCGCAGGAACATGGGGCTGCCTCAAAGCTCGTTTGTTTTTTCCAACCCTTCCCGAATCCGGGCGATCCGTCCAGAAAATCGCGCCGAAATCTGACGATTTCGCCCGATTTGACGCGGTTTTGCATCGCTTCGCGCGCCGGGGGTCCAGCGTTTTTCCCGGGTTTATCTAGCGTTTTCATTGGGTTGCTAAATACTTACTCGAATATTGCGAATACGGCGCAAAATTCCCCTTTTTGGCCCAAATGCTGCCACCGACCGTTGGCTATATGACCTCACACCACGACGGACACGGGCCAAGCGAGAGAGACGGTTCAAACGGACGGCGCGGTAACTCGAAACCTACTGTGATCCTTTGGAGGGACAATATCATGATCAAGTTCTTCAAGAACTTCCGCAAAGACGAAGACGGCGCAGTGACCGTCGACTGGGTCGTGCTGACCGCAGCTGTCGTAGCTTTGGCCATAGCTGCATTCGGGATGATCGGCGAAAATACTGAGAATCTTTCCGCCGCAATTGCGGCAGATATCGCAGCAGCCGGCGGCGAAGGCGGCGGCGGCGGCGGCGAGTAATACGTAAGCTCCGAGCAATCGCGGAACGCGGACAAACGGGAGGGGCTGCGTCTTGGACACACAAGACGTGGCCTCTTTCACCTAAAGCTCCGGCTTATCCAGGAGGGTATGACGTGACCAAAATCATCAAGAAATTCATTTCGAACGAAGATGGCGCGGTGACGGTCGATTGGGTGGTGCTCTGCGCGGCAGTCGTCGCGTTCTCGGCCATCGGCGTGGACCTGATCACCGAAAACACGGTCGACCTGGGCGACAGTGCTGGCGAGCAGATCGCCAGCCAGATCGATTGATTCGTGGGCGCTCGGCGAGGCATCAGGCCGAAAGCCTTGCGTAAGCCATGAATTGCCCCCAATCCGGTCAGAATTCGCCGCGATGATGGCAGCACAAGAACCCTTGGGTTCGGGGACACACGCCCGGGGACAAAACCAAGGAAAGGGCAAACAATGCGCGCAGTATTCGGATTGGTCTTCATCGTCGGCATCGCCCTGGCGGGCGGCGCGGTGTTCATGGCCAAGAACTACATCACCGCCTACCAGGCGGAACTGGCCAAGGAACGCGCGGCGCGTGCCGCTGTCGTGCCGACGGTCGACGTCTTCGTCGCCGAGCACCCCCTGCGCTACGGCGAAACCCTGACCCGCGACGCGGTGCGCGTGGTCAAATGGCCGGAAACCGCCATTCCCGAGGGCGCCTTCACCAGCATCGAGGCGCTCTTCCCGCCCGAGAGCAAGGAAAACCGCGTCGTGCTGCGGGCGATGGAGAAGGACGAGGCGATCATGGCGCTGAAGGTGACCGAGCCGGGCGAGGATGCCGGGATCACCTCGCGGCTCGAGCGCGGCATGCGCGCCTTCGCGATCCGGGTCGACGTGGCCTCGGGCGTCTCCGGCTTCCTGCGCCCGGGCGACCGGGTGGATGTCTACTGGACCGGCAGCATCCGCGGCACCGGCGAGGGCAATGGCGAGGTCACCCGCATGATCGAGGCCGGAGTCCAGCTGATCGCCGTCGACCAGTCCGCCGGCGACGATCTGGACGGCACCGTCATTGCCCGCACCGTCACCGTCGCGGCCAGCCCCGAGCAGGTCGCGGCCCTGGCCCAGGCGCAATCGACCGGCAGCCTGTCGCTGGCCCTGGTCGGCGCCGAGGACGACACCATCGCCTCGGCCATCGAGGTCGATCAGCGCAGCCTCCTGGGTCTGGGAGAGCGCCAGGCGGCCCCGGAAATCGCCAAGGAGCGGGTCTGCACCATCCGCACCCGCCGCGGCGCCGAGGTCGTCGAAATCCCGATTCCCTGCACAAACTGACGCAACTTCAGGTTGTTAGGAGAACCCGGGCACGCCCATGGCGTGCCCGGGTTTTCGTTCTGTTGCCAGTTATCCACATAAGTTTTCCGCCAGAAACCTTTGATTATTGCTATAAAATTCATTCTACCGCAGACTGTGCCAAAGGCTGGGCAAGAAGACCCGGGTAATGAGGCGTGATCGGAGAGGCAGGTCACATGACATTGAACAGATTTATCAGGGCGGCCCTGGTGGGCTTTACCATAGCGTGTGCCGCGGGCGCCGGAGTCGCGCAGGCACAGGATCTTCGGGTCGTCAAGAAGGGCACCGCGGCGACGCTAGACGTGCCGATGAACCGGGCGGTGGTGGTGGAAAGCGACGAACCCTTCTCGGAGCTCAGCATCGCCAACCCGGGCATCGCCGACATCTCGTCCCTGTCCGACCGGACCATCTATGTGCTGGGCAAGTCGCCGGGCATGACCACGCTGACGCTGCTGAACGCGGCGGGACAGCTGATCACCAATGTCGAGGTGAAGGTCGCGGCCGACGTCACCGAGTTCAAGGAACGGCTCCGCCAGATCCTGCCCGGCGAGCCCATCGAGGTGCGCACCGCCAATGACGGCATCGTGCTGTCGGGGGTGGTGTCCAGCGCCGCCAAGCTGCAGCGCGCGCTCGATCTGGCCGAACGCTATGCGCCCGAGCGGGTCTCGAACCTGATGGGCGTCGGCGGCGTGCAGCAGGTGATGCTGAAGGTCCGCTTTGCCGAGATGCAGCGCACCGTGTCGAAGTCGCTCAGCGCCTCTTTGGGCTTCAACGGGTCGATCTTCGGCGGCGATACCGGCATCAACGGCGGCACCGGCCGCTATTCGAACCAGCCAGCCCTGAGCCGGGCGAATGCCGGCCGCCTGCCCCTGGCCAACGACAATACCGGTGCCGTGCTCTTCGGCTTCAACGCCGGGTCGGTGCAGGTCGGGCTGCTGCTCGAAGCGCTCGAGCAGAAGGGCATGGTGCGCACCCTGGCCGAACCGAACCTGACCGCGCTCTCGGGCCAGGAGGCCAAGTTCCTCGCCGGCGGCGAGTACCCGATCCCGATCGCCCAGAAGGACGATCTGTTCTCGATCGAGTACAAACCCTTCGGCATCCAGCTGAATTTCGTGCCGCGCGTGGTCGACAGCGACATCATCAATCTCGAGATGAACGCCGCCGTCTCCTCGATCGATCCCAGCAA
>JAGRMU010000035.1:795-11189 GCA_020441165.1 Sedimentitalea sp. | reverse complement strand
TGCCCACCGACCGGGTGCGCCCGCCCAGCGAAGCGGGCCTGTTCCTCTTCGGCGCGCTCAGCAGCACCGACCGGGCCCCGAAGGGCGCGGCCAGCGAAGTGGCGAAACAGGATTTCAGCGGGTCCTACGGCTATGTCATGGACTGATCGGAAGGACAGGCAGATGTTCAGATTTGTTGCAGCCCTGGGCCTGACGGCCGCCATCGCCGGATGCGCGCACGAGGCCGGGCAGAAGGTCGATACCGGCAGCTTCGGCAATGCCACGATGAACAATACCGCGGTGATGGACGGCTCGCAGAACGCCACACTGGTGCTGGGCCGCCGCTTCGCCGAGCAGGTGCCGACCACGGTCAACTTCGCGTTCAACGAATACCGGCTCGACGCCAGCGCGGTGCAGATCCTGAACCAGCAGGCCGATTTCATCCGCCAGTTCCCCGAGGTCCGCTTCCGCGTCTACGGCTTCACCGACAAGGTCGGCTCGCCCGCCTACAACAAGCAGCTGGGGATGCGCCGCGCCAACGCGGTGGTCGGCTATTTGACCTCGCAGGGCATCAGCCGCTCGCGGCTGGAGGCGGTCGTTTCCTATGGCGAAACCCGGCCGGTCATCGACACGCCCGGACCCGAGCAGGCCAACCGCCGCGCAGTGACCGAGGTCACCGGCTTCGTTGCGCGTCACCCGATGGTGCTGGACGGCAAGTATGCCGCGATCGTCTATCGCGAGTATGTCGCCAGCGCGGTGCCGCGCAGCGGCCTGGGTGCCTTCGAAGCGAGCAGCGGAATTGCCGCGGAACAATAGACCCATCACCCCCTGATCGTCGCCCAATACCCTACAATTGGGTTTTTTCTGCCCAATTCTTGCCCAGATTGCAGGCGAAATTGTCCTCACTAGGTGACGTGCGTCCAACCCGGACCGCACGAGGGCGACAGCAGGACATCGATGTAACGGGCTGACAAGCGCCGCGTCCTGCCGAGCCTCTGGAAAGAGGATGAAGGCGATGAGCAGTGCTATGCCGCAGCCTGAGGCAAATCCGATCGTGGCCTGCACGATCAGTCGGGACGTCCAGAATTTCGATCTGCTGATCGAGGACATGGAAGCCGCGTTGGGCGAGAGCTGGGGCGATCTGGGATTCGCCGAGGCCCTCGCCTTCTTCGGGCAGCCCGAGGCCGAATCGCTCGAATTCGTGGCGCTGGCGATCGATCACGACGACCAGGACAACCTGGTGCTGATGGGCGAGATCATCACCCAGGCCAAGTCCCGCGGGATCCGGGTGATCCTGATCGCCGAGGACGTGAGCCCCGCCTCGCTGCACCAGCTGTTGCGACTGGGGGCGGACGAGTTCGTCCCCTACCCGCTTCCGGAAAAGGAGCTGCAGGCCGCCATCGACCGGCTGAACGCGCCCGAGCCGCCGAAGGACGAGGTCAAGCACGCCACCGCCAACCTGACATCCGGCGCGTCCAAGGAGGGCGCGCTGATCGTCGTGCATGGGCTGGCGGGCGGCTGCGGCTCGACGACGATGGCGGTCAACCTGGCCTGGGAGCTGGCCTCGCTGGCCGAGGACAGCCGGCCCAGCGTCTGCCTGATCGACCTCGATCTGCAATATGGCGCGGTCTCGACCTATCTCGACCTGCCGCGCCGCGAGGCGGTGTTCGAGATGCTGTCCGAGACCGAATCGATGGACGAGGAGGTCTTTGGCCAGGCGCTGCTGACCTTCAAGGACCGTCTGCAGGTGCTGACGGCCCCCACCGACATGGTCCCGCTCGACATCATCTCGTCCGAGGATGTCGACCGGATCATCAAGATGGCGCGCAGCCATTTCGACTACGTGGTGATCGACATGCCCTCGACCCTGGTGCAGTGGTCCGAAACCGTGCTGCAGGCCGCGCATGTCTATTTCGCGCTGATCGAGATGGACATGCGGTCGGCCCAGAACGCGCTTCGGATGAAGCGCGCGCTGCAGTCCGAGGACCTGCCCTTCAACAAGCTGCGCTTCGCCATGAACCGGGCGCCGAAATTCACCGACCTGGCCGGCAAGAGCCGGGTCAAGCGCATGGCCGAAAGCCTGGGCATCTCGATCGACCTGCAGCTGCCCGACGGCGGCAAGGCGGTCACCCAGTCCGGCGATCACGGTCTGCCGATGGCCGAATCGGCGGCCAAGAACCCGCTGCGCAAGGAAATCGCCAAGCTGGCACGCTCGCTGCACGATCTGGGTCGCAGCGAAGCCAAGGCGGCGTGAACGAGAAGGGTCTGAACGATGTTCTCACGATACAAGAAGGCGGGGCTGACCCCTGAAAGCAAACCCAAGGCGGTACCCGCGCAGGCGTCCGCCGAGGCCGCACCCAAGCCGGAGGTCGCGCCGCCCGCCAGCCTGCGCAGGCCGATGCCGGTCAAGGCCGCCGAGGCCAGCTCGGCCGACAAGGACCGCAAGCGCAAGGAGCGCATGGGCGAGATCAAGCTGGAACTGCACCGGGCGCTGCTGGACAACCTCAACCTCTCGGCGCTGGAACATGCCACCGAGGCCGAGCTGCGCAACGAGATCGCCACCATCGCCGGCGAGATCCTCGAGGAGAAGGGCATCGTCCTCAACCGCGAGGACCGCCAGACGCTCAACAAGGAGCTCTACGACGAGGTGACCGGCCTCGGCCCGCTCGAGACGCTGCTGCAGGACGACACGGTCAACGACATCCTGGTCAACGGCCCGCAGCAGGTGTTCATCGAACGCGCCGGCAAGCTGGAGCTGAGCGACGTCACCTTCAAGGACGAGCGTCACCTGCTGCGCATCATCGACAAGATCGTCAGCGCCGTCGGCCGGCGCGTCGATGAAAGCAACCCCTATGTGGACGCCCGCCTGGCGGACGGCTCGCGCTTCAACGCGATGGTGCCACCGATCGCGGTCGACGGAAGCCTGGTATCGATCCGGAAGTTCAAGAAGGACAAGCTGGGCATCGACGACCTGGTCGGCTTCGGCGCCTTCTCCGAAGAAATGGCCGCCTATCTGCAGGCCGCCGTCGCCACCCGGCTCAACATCATCGTCTCGGGGGGCACCGGCTCGGGCAAGACAACCACCTTGAACGCGCTGTCGTCCTTCATCGACAATTCCGAGCGCATCCTGACCATCGAGGACACGGCGGAACTGCAGCTTCAGCAGATCCATGTCGGCCGGATGGAAAGCCGCCCCCCCAACGTCGAGGGCAAGGGCGAGGTCAGCCCCCGCGACTGTCTGCGCAACGCCCTGCGGATGCGCCCGGACCGGATCATCGTCGGCGAAACCCGCGGCGAGGAGGTCATCGACATGCTGCAGGCGATGAACACCGGCCATGACGGCTCGATGACCACGATCCACGCCAACAGCGCCCGCGACGGGGTCAGCCGGCTGGAGAACATGATCGCCATGGCCGGCATCGAGATGCCGCTGAAGGCGGTGCGCAGCCAGATCTCCTCGGCCGTCAACCTGATCGTGCAGGCCTCGCGCCTGCAGGACGGCTCGCGCCGCATGACCTCGATCACCGAGATCACCGGCATGGAGGGCGACGTGATCTCGATGCAGGAGATCTTCCGCTATCAGCGCGTCGGCCTGACCCCGGACAACAAGATCATCGGCCATTTCACCGCGACGGGTGTGCGCAGCCATTATTCCGAACGGTTCCGCATGTGGGGCTACAACCTGCCCGCCTCCATCTACGAACCCACAACCCTGGAGTCGAACTGATGCAACTGACAGCAGAGCCGATCATCTACGGCCTGATCTTCGTGGGCGTGCTGGTGCTGGTCGAAGGTATCTATCTGGTGACCTTCGGAAAGTCGATCAGCCTCAACAGCCGGGTGAACCGGCGCCTCGAGATGCTCGACAAGGGCGCCGGGCGCGAACAGGTCCTCGATCAGCTGCGCAAGGAAATGCAGCAGCACATGAAGTCCCGCTCGATTCCGCTCTACTCGCTGCTGGCGGAGAAGGCGCAGAAGGCGGCGATCGCCTTCACCCCGCGCCAGTTGATCGGGATCATGGCCGGCGTCGCCGTCCTGGCCTTCGTCGGGCTCAGCATCGGCACCGAGACCGAGCCGCCGGTGCGCGCCCTGATCTCGGTGGTGATGGGGATCGGCGCGGTCTATTTCTGGGTCAACAAGAAGGCTGCCAAGCGGATGTCGATGATCGAGGAGCAGCTGCCCGACGCGGTCGAGCTGATGGTCCGGTCGCTCCGCGTCGGGCACCCGTTCTCGTCGGCGATCTCCATCGTCTCCAAGGAGATCGAGGATCCGCTGGCGACCGAGTTCGGCATCATCGCGGATGAGAGCGCCTATGGCCGCGACGTCGGCGAGGCGCTCAAGGACATGGCCGAGCGGCTCGACATGCAGGATCTGCGCTTCCTGTCGGTGGCGGTCACCATCCAGCAGCAGTCGGGCGGCAACCTGGCCGAGATCCTCGCCGGGCTGGCCAAGGTGATCCGCGCCCGCTTCCGCCTGTTCCGGCGGGTCAAGGCGATCACCGCAGAGGCGAAATGGTCGGGCAAGTTCCTGTCCGGCTTCCCGCTGGTCTGTCTTCTGGTCATCCTGGTCAACGATCCGGGCTATTACGACGAGGTCATCGACCACCCGTGGTTCATCCCGGCCTGCTTCATCGTCGGCCTCTTCCTCACCGCGAACCTTTTCGTGATGAAGATGCTGACCAACATCAAGGTGTGAGGACAATCCGATGGCATTCCTGCAGCAACTCAACGACCTGTTGACCGGATCGCTGGGCGAATTCGGCCCCCTGATCGCGGTCGGCGGCCTCGGGCTGTTCATGATCCTCCTGACCATCCCGTTCTTCCTCAATCAGCGCGAGGACCCGCTGAAGAAACTCAAGCGCAGCTCGAACCCTGACGCCGAGGCCAAGCCCAAGAAGGAGCGGCTGCGCCAGGGGGGACGCAACGAGCAGCTGCAGAAATTCGCCACCTTCCTGGAACCCCAGGACCAGGAACAGCTCTCCGCGATGCAGCTCAAGCTGCGCCAGGCCGGGTATCAGTCCAAGGACGCGGTGCGGATGTTCCATTTCGCCCAGTTCACGCTGGGCATCCTCGGCCTGATCGCCGGCGTCGCCTATGTGGCCAGCTCCGGCGGCAGCGAAGGCTTCAGCAGCCAGCAGATGGTCATGTATGTGATCGGCCCAGGCGGGATCGGATACCTGCTGCCGAAATACTGGGTGACCCGCCGGGTCGAGGCCCGCAAGGAAGAGATCACCCGCGGCTTTCCGGACGCGCTGGACATGCTGCTGGTCTGCGTCGAGGCCGGCCAGTCGCTTGACCAGTCCATCGTTAGGGTGGCACGCGAGTTGCGTGCCTCCTATCCCGCGCTGGCCGACGAGTTCGAGATCATCGCCTACGAGATGAAGGCCGGCAAGGACAAGGCCACGGTGCTGCGCGACATGGGCACGCGCTGCGGGGTGCAGGACGTGTCGTCCTTCGTGACCGTGCTGATCCAGTCGGCCACCTTCGGCACCTCGATCGCCGAGGCCCTGCGGGTCTATGCCAGCGAAATGCGCGACAAGCGGGTGATGCGCGCCGAAGAGGCCGCAAACAAGTTGCCAACCAAAATGACCCTTGCCACTATGATGCTCACGGTGCCGCCGCTGCTGATCATCCTGGTCGGGCCTTCCGCGAACGGCATTGCCAACCTGGGCAACATGGGCAACTGATCCGATGGCACCACTCGGTGCGCGCAATCCTCCGGCGATCCGGACGTTCCTGCTGGCCACCGCCATCCTGTCGGCGGTGGCCGCCTGTCAGAGCGACGAGCTCCCCCAGACCCCCTATGCGCCCGGCGTCGATCTGCGCAAGGACGCGGTGGACGGGGTGGAGGTCGCGCAGCGGCTGATGGCCGCCGGCCAGTACGAGCTGGCGCTCGACGCCTATACCCGCGCCGCCCTCGACGAGGGGCTGACCCCCGAGATCCGCTCGGGCATGGCCGGCGCCAATCTCGGCCTGGGGCGGCTCAACCAGGCCGAGAAGATGCTGCGCGACGTGGTCGCCGAGGAACCGGACTGGCCCGAGGCCTGGAACAACCTCGGCGTCGTGCTGATGGAAAGAGGCAAGACCGCCGAGGCGCAACTGGTCTTCCAGAAGGCCTATGCACTGGACAATGGCGAAAGTGACTCAATCCGGGATAATTTGCGCTTGGCACTCGCAAAAGTTGAAAACCCTGATAATACTGTCGAACAAAACGAAGACTACAAATTGGTGCAGGAAGGTCGCAGCGAATTCGCGATCCGCAAGACACCATGAGCGAGGCAAGAGCAGTAAAGGACGCAAGACATGCGCCACCTCATCCTGATTCCGGCACTTGTGGCAAGTGGACTGGCCCTCTCGGGCTGCGCGAACAAGGACAAGAAGGCCGAAGAAACCGTCGAGCGCGCCTTCCAGGACGTCAACGTCGTCGATGAGTCCAACCTCAACGACGTGATGCTGACCGTCGCCGATCCCAACGAGGCGGTCTCGTATTTCACCCGCGCCACCAAGGCCGCGCCCGGCCGGATCGACCTGCAGCGCGGCCTCGCGCTGTCGCTGGTGCGCGCCAAGCGCAACACCGAAGGCGCCGTGGCCTGGTCCAAGGTGACCGCGATGCCCGGGGCGACCGCCGAGGACAAGGTCA
Source organism: Sedimentitalea sp. (assembly GCA_020441165.1). Taxonomy (GTDB): domain Bacteria; phylum Pseudomonadota; class Alphaproteobacteria; order Rhodobacterales; family Rhodobacteraceae; genus JAGRMU01. The sequence continues at coordinate 4,571 of JAGRMU010000035.1, read as the reverse complement.
ATCTCGCCGATGCGCTGATCCGCAATGGCGAGTGGAAGCGCTCCGAGGCGACGCTCGACGCGATCCCGCCGACCTACGAGACCTTCCAGCGCTACCGGCTCGAGGCGATGGTCGCCGATGCCAACAAGGAATGGCAGAAGGCCGACAGCTATTACGAGATCGCGGTCGGGCTGACCACCACGCCCTCGGGGGTGATGAACAACTGGGGCTTCTCCAAGCTGACCCGCGGCGATTACGCCGGGGCCGAGCGGCTGTTCGGCGAGGCGATCCGCCAGGATCCGACGCTCTACACCGCCAAGAACAACCTGGTCCTCGCCCGGGGCGCGCAGCGGGTCTATACCCTGCCGGTGGTGCCGATGACCCAGATCGAACGGGCGCAGCTGCTGCACACCATGGCCCTGACCGCCGTCAAGCAGGGCGACGTGCAGACCGGCGAGGCGCTGATGCGCGAGGCGATCAACACCCATCCGCAGCATTTCGAGGAGGCCGCGCGCTCGCTGCAGGCTCTCGAGAACGGCTGAGGCGGATGTCGCTTCCCGCCATCGCGGCGCTCTGGTTCCTGCCGTTCGTCCTGCCGATCTGCTTCTACGTCGCCTATACCGATCTCAGCCGGATGCGGATCAGCAACCGGTCGGTGCTGCTTCTTGCCGCCGTCTTCGTCGTGATCGGGCTGATCGTCCTGCCGCTGCCGGTCTACGGGATGCGCCTTGTGCAGATGGTCGCGGTGCTGCTGGTCGGCATCGTGCTCAATGCCGGTGGTGCGGTCGGCGCAGGGGACGCCAAGTTCGCCGCCGCTGCCGCCCCCTTCATCGCGCCGGGCGATCTGCGGCTGCTGCTGGCGATCTTCGCCGCCAATCTGCTGGCCGCCTTCGTCACCCACCGGCTGGTGAAGCATACCGGGCTGAGACGCATCGCCCCGGACTGGAAAAGCTGGGACGCGGGCTGGAAATTCCCGATGGGCCTGTCGCTGGCCGGAACCCTGGCGATCTATCTCGGACTGGCGGCATTTTTCGGCGCCTGAGGCGCGCGGATTCACCCTTTGTCAAACCCTGCCGGTCAGCATTGCGCCGAAACCAGGCAGCCAGCCAGTCCGCGGGGGGTTCCGACCATGATGCTCTACCCGATCTCAACGCCGCTGCGGGGGCCTGCGCCATGAACATGCAGGTCACCCCGGTGATGGAGCCGCCGCTGCCGCGCGGCCTGTCCGAGATGCAGCTGCCGATCGTGATGATGCGGGACATCCTGCTCAAGACCATCTTCCGCAAGAACGTCAACATGGTTTCCGAGATTGCCGAGGCGATTTGCCTGCCGATCCAGGTCACGCAGGAGCTGGTGGACATGGCGCGCGATCAGCGCCTGCTCGAGGCAACCGGCACGCTCAATGCCAACAGCGGCAACGAGATGGGCTACCAGCTGACCGATGCCGGCAAGGCGCGGGCGCTGGACGCGCTCTCGCAGTCCGAGTATTTCGGCGCGATGCCGGTGCCGCTGGCGGTCTACCGCGAGCAGGTCAAGCGGCAGTCGATCCGCAACATCCAGATCACCCGCGAGCAGCTGACCCGCGCCATGGGCCACCTGATCCTGCCCGACAGCCTGCTCGACCATCTCGGCCCGGCGGTCAGCGCCGGACGCTCGATCCTGATGTACGGGCCTCCCGGCAACGGCAAGTCCTCGATCTCGAACGGGGTGCGCGACGCGCTCGGCGACAAGGTCTACGTGCCGCGCGCCATCGAGTATTCGGGCCAGGTGATCACCGTCTACGATCCCATCGTGCATTCCGCGGTGACCGAGATCCGCGACGATCCCACCAAGCTGCGCCGCGCCAAGCGTTTCGACACCCGCTATGTCTGCTGCGAGCGACCGACCGTGGTGACCGGCGGCGAGCTGTCGCTGAAGATGCTCGATCTGGTCTACAACCCGACCGCGCGCACCTACCAGGCGCCGCTGCAGCTGAAATCGACCGGGGGCATCTTCATCGTCGACGACCTCGGCCGCCAGGAGGAGCCGCCCCAGGCGCTGATCAACCGCTGGATCGTGCCGCTGGAAGAGGGCAAGGACATCCTCGGCCTGCAATCGGGCGAGAAGTTCGAGGTGCCCTTCGACACGCTGGTGATCTTCTCGACCAACTTCCACCCGAACGAGATCTTCGACCAGGCCGCCCTGCGGCGGATCTTCTTCAAGATCAAGATCGACGGCCCCAACCAGGAGAATTTCCTCAAGATCTTCGCCCTGGTGGCGCGCAAGAAGGGCGTGCCGCTGAACGAGGGGGCGCTGCTGCACCTGCTCAAGGTCAAGTATCCGACGATCAACAACGTCTATGCCAACTACCAGCCGGTGTTCCTGATCGACCAGATGATCGCGATCTGCGAGTTCGAGGGCATCCCCTACCAGATGAGCCCCGAACTGATCGACCGCGCCTGGGCCAACATGTTCGTCAAGGACGAGCATATCGTGAAGTGATCCTGCGAAACCGTCCTGCCCCGGCGCGCGTTGGGCCGCGCATCTGCAGGAGGGCAACATGACAGAGGACGAGAAACCGCGGCTGGTGGGGATCAACCACGTGGCGCTCGAGGTCGGCGATGTCGAGGCGGCGCTCGATTTCTACGGGCGCATTTTCCGATTCGAATTGCGCGGGACCCATCGCGACGAGGCCGGGCGCCTGCAGATGGCCTTCATCGACATGGGCGACCAGTTCCTGGCCCTCGCCAAGGGGCAGGGCCAGAGGCCCGACGCGCACCGGCATTTCGGCCTTGTCGTGGACGATCGCGGCACGGTCGACGCCCTCGCCCGCGCCGCCGGGGCGGAAATGATCGAGGGCGACTCGATGGATTTCCACGATCCCTGGGGCAACCGCATCCAGGTCGTCGCCTACCGCGACCTGCAATTCCTCAAGCACGAGGCGGTGCTCAAGGCGCTCGGCGTCGCCCCTGAAAAGACCGCGGACGCCCGCCGGGAACTCGCCGAGAAGAATATCGCCATCGACGATTGAGTCATCGCCCGCCGTTGATCCTCCCGTCACGGGACCCGGCAACTGCGGCATTCCCGGCAAGCATCACCATTCGAGCGATTCCTTCCCGCCGCGAAACGCTCTAGATACGCCGCATGGCCCAGCTCCCAACCCATTTCCACCGCTGGTTCGCCGACCGCGGCTGGAGCCTGCACCCGCACCAGCAGGAGATGCTGGACCGCGCGGGCGAATCTGCCCTGCTGCTGGTCGCCCCCACCGGCGGCGGCAAGACCCTGGCCGGCTTCCTGCCGACCCTCGCCGAGCTGGGCAACGCGCCCGGGGACGGGCTGCACACGATCTATGTCTCGCCGCTCAAGGCGCTCGCCGCCGACATCAAGCGCAACCTGCGCAGTCCCGTCGCCGAGATGGGCCTGCCGATCCGCATCGAGGACCGCACCGGCGACACCCCGGCGAGCCGGAAGCGGCGCCAGCGCGCCGATCCGCCGCACATCCTGTTGACCACGCCGGAAAGCCTGGCGCTGCTGATCTCCTACGAGGACGCGCCGCGCATCTTCTCCGGCCTCAAGCGGGTCATCGTCGACGAGATCCACGCTCTGGCCGAGAGCAAGCGCGGCGATCAGCTGATGCTGGCGCTGGCCCGGTTGCAGGGCCTCTGCCCGGGTCTGCGCCGGGTCGGGCTGTCGGCCACCGTCGAGGATCCTGCCGCCATCGCCAGCCTGCTGGCCCGTAATCCCGATCCTTGCGCCATCCTGCATGCCGATCCCGGCCCCGCCCCGGACATCGCCATGCTGGAGACCGGCGCCGCGCC
>JAGRMU010000035.1:0-790 GCA_020441165.1 Sedimentitalea sp. | reverse complement strand
CCCTGGTCGGGGGGCGGCGCGGCCCACGCGATCCCGGCGGTGCTCGAGCAGATCCGCCGGCACCGCACCACGCTGATCTTCCACAACACCCGCGCCCAGGCCGAGATCTTCTTTCACCACCTCTGGCTGGCCAATGACGAGGGCCTGCCGATCGGCATCCACCATGGCAGCCTCGACCGCGCGCAGCGCGAACGGGTCGAGGCGGCGATGGCGCGGGGCGAGCTGCGCGCCATCGTCTGCACCGGCAGTCTCGATCTGGGCATCGACTGGGGCGATGTGGACCTGGTGATCCAGATCGGCGCACCGAAGAACGTCAAGCGGCTGGTGCAGCGGATCGGCCGCGCCAATCACCGCTACAACGCCCCCTCCAAGGCGCTGCTGGTGCCGGCCAACCGCTTCGAGGTGGTCGAATGCCACGCCGCGCTGGAGGCCGTGCTGGCCCATGACCTCGATGGCGAGCCGCGCGGAGCCGGGCCGCTCGACGTGCTGTGCCAGCACATCCTGATCACCGCCTGCGCCGGGCCGTTCGACGCCGGCGCGCTCTACGCAGAGATCGTCACCACCGGCGCCTACAGCGGTCTTTCGCGCGCCGACTTCGACGCCTGCCTCGAGTTCTGCGCGACGGGCGGCTACGCGCTGCGCGCCTACGACCGCTGGCAGCGCCTGCGCCGGGGACCGGACGGGCGCTGGCAGCTGCGCGATCCGCGCACGGCCCAGCGGATTCGGATGAACATCGGGACCATCCAGGACACCGACACGCTGAAGGTCCGGCTGAAGCGCAGCCGCGGCG
>JAGRMU010000257.1:5739-10986 GCA_020441165.1 Sedimentitalea sp. | reverse complement strand
ACGACGCCGAAATCGGGATCGGGCTCGGCCAGGACCAGCTGCGCCAGGGCGGTATCGTCAAAGGCCCAGCCGACACATCGCCCGTATTGCAGCGCCAGCCGCGCCTCGCGGCTGCCGGGGAAATACTGCCCCTTCAGCCCGTAGGTCTCTTCCAGCGTGCGGTTGAAATAGGCACCCTGGGTCAGGCAGACCGGCTGGCCGCGCAGCTGCTCCCAGTCGGTGATGCCCTGGTCGGTGCGCCCCAGCACGACGACGCCGCTGGAGTAGTAGTTGGGCTGGATCAGGTCGGCCTGCCCGCGCCGCACCTCGGTATCGCCCATGGTGGCGATCACCACGTCGACCAGCCCCTGGTTGACCCGCCCCAGCCGGTTGCCCGAGGTGACCTTTTCCAGCCGCAACCCGACCCCCAGCCGGTCCGCCAGGTCGCGCGCCAGGTCCGGCTCGATCCCGACGATCGCGTCCGAGCCCGGCGCCGGGTCGACCATGCCCCAGGGCGGGTAGTCGTCCTTGACCCCGACGATCAGCGTGCCGCGTTTCAGGATATGCGCAAGCCGCCCCTGCGGATCGTCCGGCACCCGGGCCTTCAGCGCCTCCGGAACTTCGCCCCATACCGGCAGGGCGAGCGCGATCAGCGCCACCAGCAGCAGGGCGCGCGTCTTCATGACGCGGCCACCGCGAGGATGCCATAGCCCCAGCGCGCCGGGCAGAGCGGGGTCAGCAGCCGGTCGAGCCAGCGCAGCGGCGCGCGGTTCAGCACCCAGCTTTCGGGCAGCACGCTTTCGGCGCGCACTGTGTGGATGCGAAACCCGGCGGCCTCCAGCTCGGCGCGCAGGCTGGCCGGATCGTAGAGCTGGTAGGGCAGGGTGATGCGCTCGCGGCCAAGATGGCGGGTGTATGCGATGCGCCCGCGCGCCTCGGGGCCCGCCGCGCGCTGCTCGCGAAAGAAACGCCGCCGCCGGTTCGGCACCGAGACCAGCAGCCGCCCCGATCCCGGCTTCAGAAGCCCGTGCATCCGCCCCAGCGCCGCCCGCCGCGCGCCGGGATCGTCGATATGGGCGAGCACGCCGAAAAGGCAGAGCACCGCATCCGCCGGTCCCGACCGCGCCGCGTAGCTGTCGAGGGCGTCGGGATCCGGCCCGAGGATGTCCAGCTCTGCCCAGCCCGCCCGTGCGGCCCGTGCCTTCAGCAAGTCGATGGCGGCGGCGCTGATGTCGAAGCCGGCGGCGCGCGCCACCCGGCCCTGCAGGCGCAGCAGATAGCGCCCGCTGCCGCAGCCGAAATCGACCACATGCGCCGCGGGAGGAAGCTCGGCGAGGATCCGCGCCCAGGTCGTCAGGTTGGCGCCGGGATAGCGGCGGTCATACTGCCCGGAGGCGAAATAGGTCTGGTAGGCGCGCATGACCGGGGACTCCCGCGTGTGGGGCCGCGGCAGAGGTTCCGGCCGGCCCATCAGTTGGGCGCCACCGCGCCGGCGCCCAGATAGGCCTCGATGCGCTTGCGCCAGCGCGGATCGCGCATGTTCTCGATCAGCGCCCGGTCGATGGCGGCGCGCAGCGCCGGGCGCGACCGGGTGATGCCCCAGCCGTAGGGCTCGTTCAGGTAGACGCCCGACTGCACCTCGATCCGCCCGCGATAGCGGTCCAGCCGCGACTGGTAGCTGAGCGCGATCCAGTCGCCCAGCACCGCCGCGACCGCGCCTTCGTTCAGCGCGAAGACCGCCTCGGGCCAGCCCGGGTAGAGCAGGCATGTTGTCTCGGGCCCGGCCTGCGCGGCCGGAACGCAGATGCCATCCGTATCGGCGACGCCCTCCTTGCGGAATTGCTCCAGAAGGAAGGCCTGCGCGGTCGATCCCTCCAGCGTCGCGACGCGCATCGCCGGCAGCACGCTGGCCGGCACCGTCGAACTGCTGCCGATGGTGCCGACGAAGGCCGAGGTGAGCACCCCGAAGATGGTCGCCGACAGTACGGTGCCGACCACCGCCATGAAGATCTCGAGCATCTTGCCGAGCAGGGTCGTGAACCGGTCGCTCAGCCCCTTCAGGCCCGAGGTGCGCACGATCGCCTCAAGCATGGTGTCCACGGTCTCGCCCCAGCCGGATTTCTGGCCCGAGGGCGCCTCCGAGCGCTCGGCCCGGATCGCCAGGCGGATCAGCAGGGCCAGGACCAGGTTGGCGGCGAGGAAGATCAGGATCGCCCGCACCACCCCGGGCTGGGTGACGGTCTGCACGATCACCTGGGTTGCCGCCGAAAAGTCGATGGCGCTGGTGCTGCGCACCGCCAGGGTCAGGCCCGACGAGAGGTATTGCTGGGAGAAGTCGTACCTCCTCAGCCGCTCCCCGGTGATGGTCAGCGGCGAGATCACCACGTCCACCGCGCCGCTCTTCAGCGCCGCCTCCTGGTCGGCGATGGTGTTGCAGAGCACGATCTCGCTGCTGGTGATCGCGTTCTCGTCGTGCAGCTCGTGCTCGACCGATGTCCAGATGTCGACGGCGAAACCCTCGGCGATGCCGCCGGAGGTCAGCGCCGAGAAGGGCGGGGCGTTGCGCAGCCCGACGACCACGTCGACATCCCGGGAGGGCGCCGCGCAGGCCCAAAGCGCGCCGGGCAGGAAAGACAGGAGAAGGCTGGCGGCGAGGGCCAGGGTTGGGCCGCGGAATGACCGGAGGGGCACGCTGTTTCCTTTGGCCGTAATCTATCTTGGGGCGAAATTCATACTCGCTAAACTACCCCAGTTAGAAATATTCCCGGCCAAAAATCAAGTCGCGGAGTCACCTTTTGCCCTGCTGCTGGGCGCGGGCCCCCATCGTGTCGGCCTCGCGCTCGAGGCCCGCGTCGTCATTGAGCGGCTGGCCGGCGAGCTCGGCGCTGGCGGCGACCCGGCCCTGGGCCTGCTGCACGGTGTGCCAGGCCTCGTGCGGCAGGTGCCGTTCCTGTCCGGGAGCGAGGTGGATGTCGCTGCCCTGGGCATAGGCATGGGCATTGAGCTGGGCCGGGCGGTCCGAGTTGTAGTGCACCCGCACCGCGCCCGCATCGACACCCGAGAGGCGTTCGATCCCCTGCCGCAGCCCGGTCGGCAGCCCCTGCGGACCGGCGGCCTTGCCCTGCAGCGGCTCTTCCTCCTCCATGGCCGCGCGTTGCGCCGTCTCGGTGCCCAGCCCGCCTTGGACGGCCTTGCCCTGCAACGGTTCTTCCTCTTCCATCCGCTGCACCGTCTCGGCGCCCAGACCGCCGGGTGCGGCCTTGCCCTGGAGCGGTTCCTCCTCCTCGACCCGCTGCGCCGGCGCGGCTCCGGCCTGCAACTGCGCCAGGCGGCGGTTGGCGGGGCTGCGATCCGCCCGGTCCTGCAAGGCGCTCAGCGCAGGGTCCGCCACCGACCGTGCGGCGCCGCGGACCGGGTTGCGCCGGGACCGGGACCGCTCGGATGCGAATATCTGGGCCATGGATCTCTCCTCTGCTCGCACACTCATAGCACGAGCAGGGACGCTACGTCACTCGCCGTCTTGGGGCGCCGCTGCGTCGATTGTCTGGTCTCGCGGCACTCGCGTGGGGTCGCAGCGTCTAGGTGCGCTCGGCTGGCCAGTGGGTTCGGCAGATCCGGGCAAGCCGCGCGTCGCGGCACCTCACGTCTCGGAGAAATAGTCCTCGTCCACCGAGCGCAAGACGTAGGTCTTCCGTGCCCGCACCCCGACCTCGTGCTTGATCATCAGCCGCGCCAGCCGGTCGCCGTTGATCAGCACGATCCGGTGCTGGACCCTCTTCACATAGTCAACGGCATCCTTGGAGAAATCCGAAGTGGTCACGAAGACGCCCTTGCCGGCGCCTTCCCCGGTCAGCGATCCGACGAACCGGTTCAGCGCCGGCCGACCGACCTTGTTGTCGGGCGCATAGCGCTTGGCCTGCACATAGACCGCATCGAGCCCCAACTCGTCCTCGTTGATGACGCCATCGATGCCACCGTCCCCGGAAAGATTAGTCTGCAGACCCCGCTCAAGGTCTCCGCCGCCATAGCCCATGGCGATAAGCAGATCGACGACGAGCTTTTCGAAGCGCGCAGGCGAAAGCGACATGACCGCCTCGATCACCTCTCCGACCAGCGCGCTTTCGATCTCGCGGAAGGCGGTCTCGGCGCGGATATCGGGTGTTTCGCTGTCGTCGGTGGCGACCGGAGGCATCACCGATTGCCGATGGGGGTCATCCCCCTCGGGTCCCCGCGTGGCATCTTTCCAGTCCTGGAAGCTCTCGATTTGCGATAGTGTCTTGTTGTCGATGCGAACCGGGTGTGCCTTCAGCATCTTTCGTCCGAGGTCGGTGATCTGGTGATGGTTTCGTTTTGGCGATTGCAGCAGACCAGCCTTGGAAAGGTAAGTTCTTGCCCAGTGGGCGCGATTGTACAGCGTGGTTTGCCCGCTGGCATTGAGCTTGGTGGCGTCTTCATCGACCAAGCCGAATTCTTCTATGAGCGAGGGAAGGATTTCCGACACGTTGGTTGCACCGTTCGCGAATGCCGCAAGCACAGGGCGCATCAGTGTTTCGTAGTCGGGAACCGGCATCAGGCCCGCTTCTCGCCGATCGACGCGACCCCCAGCACCTCCAGCACCTTGGTCTCGATCTGCGCGGCGCTCAGCCCGGCGGTGGCGTACATGTCCTCGGGGCTGGACTGGTCGATGAAGGTGTCGGGCAGCACCATCGCGCGGAACTTGAGCCCGCTATCGAAGACGCCTTCCTCGGCCAGAAGCTGCGCCACGTGGCTGCCGAAGCCGCCGATGGCCCCTTCCTCGATGGTGATCAGCGCCTCGTGATCGGCCGCCAGCCCCAGAATCAGATCGCGGTCGAGCGGCTTGGCGAAGCGCGCATCGGCGATGCTGGGCGAGATGCCGCGCGCGGAGAGCGCCTCGGCGGCCTTCTGGACCTCGGCCAGCCGCGTGCCGAGCGACAGGATCGCCACGCGCGCGCCCTTGCGGATCATCCGGCCCTTGCCGATCTGCAGCGGCACGCCGCGCTCGGGCATCTCGATGCCGACGCCCTCGCCGCGCGGATAGCGGAAGGCGATGGGGCCGCCGTCATGGGCGGCGGCGGTGGCGACCATGTGCACCAGCTCGGCCTCGTCGGCGGCGGCCATCACCACGAAGCCGGGCAGGTTGGCCAGGAACGCGATGTCGTAGCTGCCGGCATGGGTGGCGCCGTCGGCGCCCACCAGCCCGGCGCGGTCGATGGCGAAGCGCACGGGCAGGCGCTGGATCGCCACGTC
>JAGRMU010000257.1:537-5723 GCA_020441165.1 Sedimentitalea sp. | reverse complement strand
CCGCGCTGCAGGAAGGTCGAGTACATCGCGCAGAAGGGCTTCATCCCCCCCGCCGCCAGCGCCGCCGAGAAGGTCACGCCGTGCTGCTCGGCGATGGCCACGTCGAAGCAGCGGCTGGGAAAGCGCTCGGCGAAAAGGCTCAGCCCGGTGCCGTCGGGCATCGCGGCGGTGACCGCGCAGATCCGGTCGTCGCGCATCGCCTCCTGCACCAGCGCCTTGCCGAAGACGCTGGTATAGCTCGGCGCGTTCGACGGCGCCTTGTGCTGCTCGCCGGTCAGCACGTCGAAGCGGGCGGTGGCATGGCCCTTGTCGCGGGCGCTCTCGGCGGGGGCATAGCCCTTGCCCTTGCGGGTCAGCACGTGGATCAGGATCGGCCCCGTCGCCCGCGCCTTGACGGTGCGCAGCAGCGGCAGCAGCTGGCCCAGGTCGTGCCCGTCGATCGGGCCGACATAGGAAAACCCCAGCTCCTCGAAGAGCGTGCCGCCGAGCGCCATGCCCTTGAGCATGTCCTTGGCGCGCTTGGCGCCCTCGCGGAAGGGCTCGGGCAGCAGCGACACCGCCCCCTTGGCGGCGGCTTTCAGATCCTGGAACGGCGCCTCGGAGTAGAGCCGCGAGAGGTAGGAGGACATGGCCCCGACCGGGGGCGCGATGCTCATCTCGTTGTCGTTGAGGATCACGAAGAGGCGCTTTTTCAGGTGGCCGGCATTGTTCATCGCCTCGAAGGCCATGCCGGCGCTGATCGCCCCGTCGCCGATCACCGCGATGGCGTCGCCCAGACCCTCGGGGGTGGTCCCGCCCAGATCGCGGGCCACGGCAAAGCCGAGCGCAGCGCTGATCGAGGTCGAGGAATGGGCCGCGCCGAAGGGGTCATAGGGGCTTTCGCTGCGCTTGGTGAACCCGCTCAAACCGCCCTTGCGGCGCAGGGTGCGGATGCGGTCGCGGCGGCCGGTCAGGATCTTGTGCGGATAGCTCTGGTGGCCGACATCCCAGATGATCTTGTCGCGCGGCGCGTCGAACACCGCGTGCAGCGCCACGGTCAGCTCGACCACGCCGAGACCGGCGCCGAGATGGCCGCCGGTCTCGGAAACCGCCGAGACGGTCTCGGCGCGCAGCTCGGTCGCCAGCTGCGCGAGCTGCCGGTCGGACAGCTGCTTGAGGTCGGCAGGTCTCAGGATCTTGTCCAAGAGCGGCGTGGCGGGTCGGTCGGACATCCGGCCTCCTTTCCGGGCAGGCTCAGTTCTCGCGCGCAATAACGAAGCGGGCGGCCTCGCGCAAGGTTTCGCCCTCGGCGCCGTAGGGGTCGAGCGCGGCGCAGGCGGCCGCGGCCAGCTCGGCGGCACGCGCCCGCGCCCCGTCCAGGCCCAGCAGCGACACGAAGGTCGCCTTGCCGGCGCCGGCGTCCTTGCGCAGCCGCTTGCCGGCCTTGCCGGCGTCGCCCGCCACATCAAGGATGTCGTCGGCGATCTGAAAGGCAAGCCCCAGCGCCTGCGCATAGCGCCGCAGCGGCGCCGGATCGGCGCCAGCGAGCCGCGCCCCGGCGCAGGCCGCCCATTCGATCAGCGCCCCGGTCTTGCCCGCCTGCAGCGCCTCGATCTCGGCCAGGGTCAGCGGCTCTGCGGCGGTTTCGGCGGCGATGTCCCGGGCCTGGCCCAGCACCATGCCGCGCGCCCCGGCGGCCCGGGCGAGGGTCAGCACCAGCTCGGCGCGCACCTCCGCCGGCCCGGCCCCGGGATCGGCGGCCAGCTCGAAGGCGAGGCTGTGCAGCGCGTCGCCGGCCAGCACCGCGGTGCCCTCGTCCCAGGCGACATGCACGGTCGGGCGACCGCGGCGCAGATCATCGTCGTCCATGCAGGGAAGATCGTCATGCACCAGGCTGTAGGCGTGCAGCGCCTCGATGGCGCAGGCCGGCCAGATTGCGCGCTCGGGGCCGACACCGTGCAGCCGGGCGCTCTCCAGCACCAGGAACCCGCGCAGCCCCTTGCCGCCGCGCAGGGCATGGGCCATGGCGCGGGTCACCGGCAGATCGTCGAACGCGTTCAGAACCGTGTCGAACTGCGCCGCGATCCGCGCCGCGGCGTCGCGCAAGGCAGGGCCGAGCATTCAGAGCCCGTCGACGGGCGTGGTCCCTGTGGGCGTGCCGGTGCCGTCGAGGGTGATCGCCGCGACCTTCTCCTCGGCGCGCTTGAGCTCCTCCTCGCAGCGCTTCTTCAGCGCCGCGCCGCGCTCGTAGAGGCCGATCGAGGCATCCAGCGCCACGTCGCCGCGCTCCAGCTGGTCGACGACGGATTCTAGCTCCTTCATCGCCTGTTCGAAGCTCATGTCGGAGACGGGCGTATCGGTCATGTCGCGGCCTTCATCAGTTCTTGCACATGCGCCCGCGTCGAGGCGGACAGGGCCTCCAGATCATAGCCGCCTTCCAGAGTCGAGACCACCCGTCCCTCGCAAAGCTCGGCGGCCAGGGCGCAGAGCTCGGCGGTCAGCCAGGCGAAATCGCCGATGCTCCAGTTCAGCCCGGCCAGCGGATCGTCCTGATGGGCGTCGAACCCGGCCGAAATCACGATCAGTTCGGGGGCGAAGGCGCGCAGCCGCGGGAAGGCCAGCGTCCGGTAGACCTGCCGCATCGCGTCGCCGCCGCTGCACGGGGACAGCGGCATGTTCAGCACGTTGTCGTGCCCGCCGGTCTCGCCGGGATGGCCGCTGCCGGGCCAGAGCGGCATCTGCTGGCTGGTGACGAAGAGCGCGCGCGGCTCGTCCCAAAGCAGGTCCTGGGTGCCGTTGCCGTGATGCACGTCGAAATCCACCACCGCCACCCGGTCCAGCCCGTGATGGTCGAGCGCGTGCTTCGCGGCCAGCGCCGCGTTGCCGAAGAGGCAGAAGCCCATCGCGGTCGCGCTCTCGGCGTGATGGCCGGGCGGGCGCACCGCCGCGAAGGCGTTGGGCGCCTCGCCGCCCAGCACCATGTCCACCGCCCTGACCGCCGCCCCGGCGCCGCGCAGCGCGGCGTCCAGCGAGCCGGGCGAGAGCCAGGTATCGGGATCGATCTGGTGAAAGCCCGAGGCCGGCAGGGCGTCGCGCAGCCCGGCGAGATAGCTCGCGGGATGGATGCGCAGGATGTCGTCGTCACTGGCCAGCGGCGCGGTGACCCGGTTCAGGTCCAGCGGCTCAAGGGCATGCAGCACATGCTCCAGCCGCGCCACCCGCTCGGGATGACCCTGCGGGGTGATGTGCCGCAAACAGTCGGCATGGGTGATCAGCGCCGTCTTCATCCTCGTGCCCCTTCTTCCTCTTGCCGGCAAATACTCTCGCCGAAGGCGAAATCCGCCGCGCAGCGGCGCCGCCGCCTCAGTCCGGCGACAGCATGTAGCCCGCGCCGCGCACCGTCTGCAAATAGCGCGGCTCCTTCGGGTTCGGCTCGATCTTGCGGCGCAGCCGGGTGATCTGCACGTCCACTGCCCGCTCCTGCGCCTGGCCGTGATCGCGGCCCAGGTCCTCGACCAGCCGGGCGCGGGTCACCGGCTCGCCGGGCTGGGACGAGAAGATCTTCATCAGCTGGCTCTCGGTGGCGGTCAGCCGCACCAGATCCTCGCCCTGCCAGAGCTCGCCGCGCTCGATGTCATAGCGGATCGGGCCGAGGCTGAGATATTTCGGCGCCATCGAGGGCACCGGCGCCTCCGGCATCCGCCGCAGGATCGCGTTGATCCGCAAAAGCAGCTCCTTCGGCTCGAAGGGCTTGGGCAGGTAATCGTCGGCGCCGGCCTCCAGCCCATCGATGCGGTTCTCGGTCTCGCCGCGCGCGGTCAGCAGCAGGATCGGCGTCGTGCGGGTCTCGCGCAGCGACCGGGTCAGGCTGATCCCGTCCTCGCCCGGCATCATCACGTCCATCACGATCAGGTCGAAATCGAGGCCCCCCAGCACCCGCCTTGCATGGCCCGCATCGCGCGCCGCGGTGACCAGGAAGCCGTGGCGCATCAGGAACTTGCGCAACAGCTCGCGGATCCGCTCGTCGTCGTCGACGACCAGCAGATGCGCCGCCATCCCGCTCATGCCGCGCCGTCCCGCATCCGCACATAGGCGCGGCGCATGTCGGCATCCATCATCGCCTCCAGCACCTGGCGAAAGCCGGCCACCGCCTCGGGTCCGGCATCGCGATAGGCCGAGCGCATCCGCGCCCGCTGGGCATCGCTGAGCCGGCTCTCCAGCGCCCGCCCGGCATCGGTCAGGTAAAGGTGCCGCTCGCGCTTGTCGCTGGTGCCGACGCGGCTTTCCACCAGCCCGTCGGCGATCAGCGCCCGCAGCACCCGGTTCAGCGACTGCTTGGTGACCCCCAGCAGCGCCAGCAGGTTGTTGACGGTGGTCCCCGGCGCGCGGTTGATGAAATGGATCGCCCGGTGATGGGCGCGGCCATAGGCGAGGTCGGCGAGGATCCGGTCGGGGTCGGCGGTGAAGCCGCGATAGGCAAAGAACATCGCCTCGATGCCCTGCCGCAGCTGCTCGTCGGTCAGGAACAGCAGGTTCTCGCCGCCGTAGATCTGTGCCATCCGCCCGTCCGCCATCGCGTCCGCCTCCTCGTTTGTGTCATCATATGTCAGCCTTGTTGACATTCCAAGGACGAAGCAGTATCGAGTCGCAGATTTCGCGCAAGATTATGTCCACTCCGGCCCTAATCTGCGCAACAAATGCAAAGCAATCGGCGCTCAGGAGGGTGAAATGGCAGCATATGACGACCGCGACGGTCAGATCTGGATGGATGGCAAGCTGGTCGACTGGCGGGATGCCAACGTGCACATCCTGACCCATGCGCTGCATTACGCCAGTTCGGTCTTCGAGGGCGAGCGCTGCTACAACGGCAGGATCTTCAAGGGCCGCGCCCATTCCGAGCGGCTGCGGCGCTCGGCCGAGATGCTGGATTTCGAGATCCCCTACAGCGTCGACGAGATCGAGGCGGCGAAATACGCGATGCTCAAGGCCAATGGCTGGTCCGACGCCTACGTGCGCGCAATGGCCTGGCGCGGCGCGGGCGAGGACATGGGCGTCTCGGCCCGGCGCAACCCGGTTCGCCTGGCCATCGCCGGCTGGGAGTGGGGCAACTACTATGGCGACGCCAAGATGAAGGGTGCCAAGCTCGACATCTCCAAGTGGAAGCGCCCCAGTCCCGAGACCATCCCCAGCCACGCCAAGGCCGCCGG
>JAGRMU010000257.1:0-429 GCA_020441165.1 Sedimentitalea sp. | reverse complement strand
TCTTCGTCAAGGACGGCGAGGTGCACACCCCCGATCCCGACTGCTTCCTCAACGGGCTGACCCGCCAGACGGTGATCGGCATGCTGAAGGAGCGACAGATCCCCGTGCACGAGCGCCACATCATGCCCGAGGAGCTGGAAGGCTTCGAGCAGTGCTGGCTGACCGGCACCGCCGCCGAGGTGACACCTGTCGGGCAGATCGGCGACTGGAACTTCGAGGTCGGCGCCCTGACCCGCGAGATCTCGGAAAGCTACGAGAAACTGGTGCGGGCCTGATCCTTTAGCGGCGCTGCAGGCCCCGGAAAGCGTCTGGGCCCGAAAAAAGCGTTTCTACGTAATAGCTGGTCGTTACATTCTCCAAGCTCCAACGAACCACAATTTTTGAATCGGATTAGGTACAAGTGTTAGGAGCACCTTCCGACACTACCTG
>JAGRMU010000034.1:660-27596 GCA_020441165.1 Sedimentitalea sp. | reverse complement strand
TTCCTCGGCTTCCAGCGACAACATCTTGTCGTGGAGGGCCTTCTTGAATGCGGCCCGGTCCTGCGTTGCGCTCATCACGTGATCTCCTTGGCGTATCCCTTGATAAGCAACGTGGTCTGCGAAACCGGCAATTGCAATCGGTTTTGCGCGCATTCGCGCGTGGCTGCGGCATTCAGATCAGCAGGCCCGCGGCCCCCTCGTGGCGCAGAAGCGCGATCTTGGTTTCGATCCCGCCCGCGCCGGAATAGCCGCCCAGACCGGTCGCTGCCAGCACCCGGTGGCAGGGGATGAGGATCGGGATCGGGTTGGCGCCGCAGGCCTGCCCCACCGCCTGCGCCGGCGCGCCGAGCTCGGCGGCGATCTGGCCATAGCTGCGGGTCTCGCCGACGGGGATTGCCTGCATCGCTGCCCAGACTGCGCGCTGGAAGGCGCTGCCGGCGGGGCGCAGCGGCAGGTCGAACCCGGCCCGCGGATCGGCAAAATAGGCGGCAAGCTGCGCCGCGGCCCGCTCGAGCACGGGTGAGCGCCCCCGCTCCTGCCCGCCCCAGTCCAGCGCGGTGATGGCGCCGCCCGCGTCGCTCAGGGTCACCGGCCCCAGCGGCGTTGCGACACTCAGCCTCTGCATGGCGCCTCTCCGATCTTCGATCCGCAGTTTTCCTCTTGCCCGAAATACTCCGGGGTGAGCAGGCCTTGCCTGCGAGGGGCAGCGCCCCTCGATCGGCCTAGAGCCGCGTCAGCCCCATGCCCAGCACGATCAGCAGCGCCGCCAGCGCCTTGCCCCGGTCCATGCGGTCGCCGAAGGCCAGCCAGCCGATCAGCACCGCGAAGAGGATCGAGCTTTCGCGCAAGGCGGCGACCAGCGCGATGGGCGCCTGCGTCATCGCCCAGACGGCGATGGCATAGGCCCCGTAGGAGGCCAGCGCCGCCAGCGCCCCGATCGCCCAGTCCCGGCGCGCGGCGACGATCACGCTCGTCCCGCGCAGGGCCAGCGCCGCCGGCGTGAACAGCAGCGCATCAAGCGCGAAGAGCCAGCCGACATACATCATCGCATCGCCCGAGACCCGCGCGCCCAGCCCGTCGACCAGCGAATAACCCGCCGTCATCGCCGCCGAGCAGAGCGCCAGCGGCACCAGGCGGCGCGATTCGCCGTTGGCGAAGGCGCCCCGCGCCATCACCGCGATGCCCGCACCCAGCACGAAGATCCCGGCATATGCGACCGGGGCGATGGCATCGGCCAGGACGGCCGCGCTGATCACCGTCACGATCATCGGCGCGGCGCCGCGGGCGATCGGATAGACCCGGCTCAGGTCGCCCTGCTCGTAGGCGAAGGCCAGGAACAGCTTGTAGCCGGCATGGAAAAGGCCCGAGGCCAGCAGCCAGGGCCAGACCTCGGCGGCGGGAAGGGGCCGCACCCCGGCGAGGACCGCGCCGATCCCGCCCTGCACCAGGGTCAGGATCAGCATGCCGGTCAGCTTGGAGGCGCCGGACTTGACCAGCGCGTTCCAGAGCGCGTGCAGGAAGGCGGCGCCCAGAACCGCGAGGAAGACCCCGAGGCTCACCCCCGGCCCGGCTCAACCCAGCGCGGCGTTGCAGCGCGCGCAGGTGCCGGGATGGGCGTGCTGGCCGACATCGGGCAGGATCTTCCAGCAGCGCTGGCATTTCTCGCCCTCGGCCGTCTCGAAGACCACGCCGACGCCCTCCACCTCGGGCATCCGGAACGCCTCGGAGGGGATCGGATCGCCGGTCAGCACCAGGTCCGAGGTGATGCAGATATCCGCGAAATCCACCGATTTCAGCGCCGCCAGCACCTCGGGGTCGCGCACATGCACCACCGGCGCCGCCTCGAGCGAGGCGCCGATGACCTTGTCGCGCCGCTGCACCTCGAGCGCCGCGGTCACCGCTCGGCGCGCCCGCCGGATGCCGGACCATTTCGCCGCCAGCGGCGCGTCCAGCCAGTCGCCCTCGACGGCGGGAATGTCCTGCAGGTGCACGCTGCTGTCATCGCCGGGGAAGCGCTCCAGCCAGACCTCCTCCATGGTGAAGACCAGTACCGGCGCCAGCCAGGTGGTCAGCCGGTGGAAGAGGATGTCCATCACCGTGCGCGCCGCCCGGCGGCGGGTGGTGTCGCCATCGCAATAGAGCGCGTCCTTGCGGATGTCGAAATAGAAGGCGCTGAGATCGACCGTGGCGAAGGTGAAGAGCGCCTGGAACACACCCTGGAAGTCATAGGCGGCATAGCCCTTGCGCACGGTGTGGTCGAGTTCCGCCAGCCGGTGCAGCACCCAGCGCTCCAGTTCCGGCATCTCCTCGGGCGCGATGCGGTCGGTTTCCGAGAAATCGCCGAGCGCGCCGAGCAGGAAGCGCATGGTGTTGCGCAGCCGACGATAGCTGTCGGCGACACCTTTCAGGATCTCCGGCCCGATGCGCTGGTCGCTGGTATAGTCGGTCTGCGCCACCCAGAGCCGCAGGATGTCGGCGCCGTACTGTTTCACCACCTCCTCGGGGACGATGGTGTTGCCGATGGACTTGGACATCTTGATGCCCTTCTCGTCCAGGGTGAAGCCGTGGGTCAGCACCCCGCGATAGGGGGCGCGGCCTATGGTGCCGCAGGCCTGCAGCATCGAGGAGTGGAACCATCCGCGATGCTGGTCGGTGCCCTCCAGGTAGAGATCGGCCAGCCCGTCCTCGGACCCGTCGGGCCGGTCGCGCAGCACGAAGGCATGGGTCGAGCCGGAATCGAACCACACGTCGAGAATGTCGAAGACCTGGTCATAGTCGTCGGGGTTGTGGTCATTGCCGAGGAACCGCTCCTTGGCGCCGTCCTTGTACCAGGCATCGGCGCCCTCGGCCTCGAAGGCCTCGAGGATGCGCGCGTTCACCGCCGGATCGCGCAGCAGGAAATCCGCGTCGGTCGGCCTGGCGCCCCGCCGCGTGAAACAGGTCAGCGGCACCCCCCAGGCGCGCTGGCGCGAGAGCACCCAGTCGGGGCGCGCCTCGATCATCGAATAGAGCCGGTTGCGCCCCGAGGCCGGCGTCCAGGTCACCAGCTTGTCGATGCTGGTCAGCGCCCGCTCGCGGATGGTGGTGCCATAGTCGTCCTGCCCGTCGCCCACGGGGCGGTCGATGGCGGCGAACCATTGCGGCGTGTTGCGATAGATCACTGGCGCCTTCGAGCGCCAGCTGTGCGGGTAGGAGTGCTTGATCTTGCCGCGCGCCAGCAGCCCGCCCACCTCGATCAGCTTGTCGATCACCGCCGTGTTGGCATCGCCCTCCTTGCCGTTCGGCTTGAGGATCCGTGTGCCGCCGAAGTAGGGCAGATCGGCGCGGAACGCGCCGTCGTCCAGCACATTGTAGGTGATCACCTCGCCCAGCATCCCCAGGTCGCGGTAGAGCTCGTATTCCTCCATCCCGTGGCTGGGCGCGCAATGCACGAAGCCGGTGCCCTCCTCGTCGGTGACGAAGGGCGCGGCGCGGAAATCGCGGGGCGCGTCCCATTCGCCGCCCGCACCCTCGGCACCGGCCAGCGGATGGGCCAGGGTCATTCCGGCCAACTGCGCCTGCGTAACATCCCGCACCCGGCGGTACATGCCCTCGTCCAGCCGGGCCCGCTTCATGACCTCGCCGGCCAGCCTGTCGGCCAGGATGAACCGGTCGCCTGTCTTGGCCCAGCATTCGGCGGGCGTGTCGGTGACCTCGTAGAGGCCATAGGAATAGTCTGCGCCGAACACCACGCCCCGGTTCGAGGGGATGGTCCAGGGCGTCGTGGTCCAGATCACCACATGGGCACCGACGAAATCGCGGGCGGCCTCGTCCTTGGCCTTGGCCACCGCCTCGCGGGCCGCGTCGGTCTCCTCCTCGTCGGACAGCACCAGATCGGGCAGGGCGAAATCGGTCACCGTGAACTTCACCCATACGGTGAAGCTTTCCTTGTCGTGATACTCGACCTCGGCTTCGGCCAGCGCGGTCTGCTCGACGGGCGACCACATCACCGGCTTGGAGCCCAGATAGAGCGTGCCGGTCATCAGGAACTTCTGGAACTCCTCGGCGATCACCCGCTCGGCGTGGTAATCCATGGTGAGGTAGGGATCGGCCCAGTTGCCGGTGACCCCGAGACGCTTGAACTCCGCGCGCTGGACGTCGATCCAGCCGGCGGCAAAGTCGCGGCACTCGCGGCGGAACTCGACCACCGGCACCTCGTCCTTGTCGCGGCCCTTGGCGCGGTACTTCTCCTCGATCTTCCATTCGATCGGCAGGCCGTGGCAGTCCCAGCCGGGGATGTAGCGCGCATCGCGCCCCAGCATCTGCTGGCTGCGCACCACCATGTCCTTGAGGATCTTGTTGAGCGCGTGGCCGATATGCAGGTGCCCGTTGGCGTAAGGCGGGCCGTCATGCAGGGTGAAGGGCGCGCGGGCGGCGTCCTGCGCCGCCTTCTCGCGCAGCCGGTCGTAGATGCCGATCCGCTCCCAGCGCGCCAGCCACTCCGGCTCGCGCTTGGGCAGGCCGGCGCGCATCGGAAAATCGGTCTTCGGCAGGTTAAGCGTGGACTTGTAATCGGGGGTTTCGGAATGGGTCTCGGTCGGGGTGTCGGCGCACATGGGCGGCATCCTCTGCATGGGTCGCGTCGGGATTGGTGGCAAGCGGTCGGTGCGAGGGCTCGAACACCTTGGTCCGGCGTCTGGGGGGTCAGAGCGCCGGGCACATAATTCGGATGAGGATGAGGCGGGATCGGCTCATGCGCGCGGTTATAGGCGCGCCGGCCGCAGGCGTCTAGAGCGGCAATCGGACGCGACGGGTCAGGCGTGAAAGAGGGTTCCGACCCCGAAGGCGATGGCCGCCGCAAGCCCGCCGATCAGCAGCGTCTCGGTGCCCGAGCGCCACCAGGGCGCCAGCGACCAGTGGCTTTTCAGGGCGCCGATGGCGAAGAACACGCCCATCGTCATCCAGGCCGAGAGGGCAAAGGCGCCGGGCAGACCGAAGAGAAACGGCAGCAGCGGCACCATTCCCGCCACCAGGAACGCGCCGAAGGTCGCCAGCGCGGCACGCATCGGGTGCGGATCGACACCGCCGAGCCCGTATTCGCCCTCGAGCATCAGGCCGATCCAGGTCTCGCGGTCGGCGGTGATCGCTTGCGTGGCGTCCTCCAGCACCGCGCCGGACAGCCCCTTCTGCGACAGGATCTCGCGGACCTCGCGGCGCTCGCCCTCGGGGTTGCGGGCGATGTGGCGTTCCTCGACGGCGCGGATGCGGCGGATGTTGTCCAACTCCGCCTTGGTGCCGGAATAGTTGCCCGCGGCCATGGAAAACCCGTCCGCCAGCACGTTGGCGAGGCCAAGTGCCACGATCACGAAGGGCGAGAGGCCCGCGCCCGCCACCCCGGCGACGATGGCGAAGGTGGTGACCGAGCCGTCGATGGCGCCGTAGACCACGTCGCGCAGCACCCCGCGCCCCGGCGGCGCGCCGATGCGGGTGGCGATTTCCTCGACACTGTGTCCGTGCTCGGCCATGACGATCCTCCGCTTGCACCGCGCCAGTCTGGCGCAAGGCGCCGCGGCCGGCCTTGCTGCAGATCAAGCCGGGAGGGTCGCGGGGGGAGAGCGCGGTGGGTTTCGTCGGAGCCGCTCTGCCCCCTCGCGCAGCCCAGGAGGGAGGTGCGGCTCGGTGACCCCGATGCCTTGCCTGCTATCCGAACTTGCGCGAAAAGAGGCCGCTCAGGGCGCGCTGGACGATGCCGCGCACCGAGGGCCGCCGCCCCGGCGAGAAGGGCAGCGGCCGGCAGACCTCCATCGCCGCGACGCCGACCCGGGCGCTGAGCGCGCCGTTGACCAGCCCCTCGCCGAAACGGCGCGACAGCTTGCTGAGGATCGAGCCACCCAGAAGCGGCTCGATCAGATCGTCCCCCACCGCGACCATGCCGGTGGCCACGAGATGGGTGAACACCGCCCGGGTCAGCCGCCAGCCGCCGAAAAATCCCGAGCGCCCGCCGTAGATCTCGGCGACCCGGCGGATCATCCGCAGGTTGGCGCTCAGCGCCGCGACGACATCGGCCAGGGCCAGCGGCACCAGCGCGGTGACCGTCGCCACCTGCCGCGCCGCGGCCTCGACCTCGCGGCTGGCGGCCTTGTCCAGCGGCGCCAGCAGCTCGGCCTCGGCCAGGGCCAGCAGCGCGGCTGCGTCGAACTGGTCGTCCCGGCGCTCGGCCAGGCGCTCGCGGCCCCAGCGGGTGTCTTCGCGATGGCCGTAGAGCGCCACCAGCCGGTCCGCGACCGCACGCGCCTGGGCCAGGTTCTGCCCGGCCAGGGCCGCGTCCGCCGCCCGGCGCAACCCGTCGAGATTGCCCAGCCGCCGGATCGCCGCGATCTCGCGCAGGGCGATGAGCGCCCCGACCAGCAGCAGCGCCGCCAGCAGGGCGGTGAGGATCCAGCCCAGCACCGGCGCGCGCTCGAGCAGGCGGGTGGCGACGTCCCAGGCGGCGAGCGAGACCATGGCGCCGACCACCGCCGCGGCCAGCGCCCAGAACCAGCGCGCCAGCCGCGAGGACCGGCGCGCGGCCAGCCGCGCCGCCATCTGCATCGCCTGGCCCGTCGGCGCCGGCGCATCGGTCTCCGGCACCGGCGGCGCGTCGGCGACACTGACCGGCCCGGCGGTTGCCTCGTCCTCGAGATCGATCAGAACCGGCCCGTTGGTCATCGCAGATCCTCGCGCGCCCACAGACAGGCGATTTCCGGAAGGGTTTCCTCGTTGCGACGCCCGTCGCAGCGCGCCACCTCGACGAAGCCCTCGCGGCGATAGAAGCGCCGTGCCGCCGCGTTCGCCTCGAAGACCCGCAGGGCCAGCCGGTCGCAGCGCCGTTTCTCGGCGCGCAGCAGCGCGCCGCCGATGCCGCGCCCGGTCACCTCGGGCGCAACATAGAGCCCGCAGATCTCGTCCCGGTCGCGGGCCAGGAACCCGCAGACCCGGCCCGCCAGTTCCGCGACGGTGACCCAGCCCCGATCGATCATCGCGCCGCAGAAGGCGATGGTCTCGGCCGCCGAGTAAAGCTCGGGCATCCAGGGCGTGTCGTGCTGGAAGCGCCAGAGGATCTCGCCGAGGGTCCCCGAATCGGTGGGGCGGGCGGGGCGCAGCTCGGGGCTCACAGCCGGTCTCCGATCAGGAACTGCGCCGCGCGGTCGAGCCGGATATGGGGGGGGCCGTCGCCGGGCTTCAGGCTCAGCGGCGCCGGGGCGAAGCTCATGATCTGATAGTCGCCATCCAGCCAGCCCGCGGCGCCGGCGCGCGCCGGACCCAGCAACTGCGCGGGGTTCTCGGGCAGCTCGCCCGGATAGAAGGCCGCCGCCTTGCCGCGGCTGCCATCCGGCGCCAGCAGGGTGCCGCGTACGCAGTTCAGCTCGCGCCCGTCATGGGCGCGGGTTTCCTCGGTGGTGGCGCGCAGCGCGGCGATGGCCATCGCCGCCGTCTCGGCCCCGGCGAAGCGGGCACGGTCGCGGGCATCGCGGGTCAGTGCCTCCATGATCGCGGTCAGGCGCGGGTGCTGCAGGTGGTGCAGATGATCCGCCTTGGTGGCGGCGAAGAGGATCTTCTCGACCCGCTTGCCGCGCAGGAGCTGGCTGAGAAAGGCGTTCCGCCCCGGTCGGAAGGCGCCGAGGATCTCGGCCATGGCGCCGCGCATGTCCTCGACCGCCTGCGGCCCCTTGTGGATCGCGCCGAGCGCATCGACCAGCACCACCTGCCGGTCGATCCGCGCGAAATGGTCGCGAAAGAAGGGCCTGACCACCTGGCGCTTGTAGGCCTCGAAGCGGCGCTCCATCTCGCGCCAGAGCGACCGGCGCGGTGCGCCGTCCAGCGGCGGCAGCGGCGCGAAGGTCAGCACCGGCGATCCGGCCAGATCGCCCGGCAGCAGGAACCGCCCCGGCGTGCAGTCGTAGAACCCCGCGTCGCGCGCGGCGTGCAGATAGGCGGTGAAGGCGCGGGCCAGCGCCTGGGCGCGCGGCTCGTCGAGGTCCTGCGCGCCGTCCGCCGCCTCGGCCGCGGCGCGGAACTCGGCGCCGATGGGCCGGGCGGCGATCCGCGCCAGGGTCTCGGCGGACCAGCTTGCATAGTCCTTGTCCAGCAGCGCGAGATCCAGCAGCCACTCGCCGGGATAGTCGACGATGTCGAGATGCAGCGTGCGCGGGCCCTGCAACCCCGCCAGCAGCCCGGCGGGCCGCACCCGCAGCGACAGGCGCAGCTCGCTGATCGCGCGGGTGCTTTCGGGCCAGTGCGGATCGGGCCCGGTCAGCGCGGCGATGTGGCTCTCGTAGTCGAAGCGCGGGACGGTGTCGTCGGGCTGCGGCTGCAGGAAAGCCGCGGCGATGCGCCCCTCCTGCGCCGCGACCAGCCCCGGCATCCGGCCCCGGTCCAGCAGGTTGGCGACCAGCGAGGTGATGAACACCGTCTTTCCCGAGCGCGCAAGCCCGGTCACGCCCAGCCGGATCACCGGCTCGAAGAAGGTCTCGGAGATCGTGTCGCCGACGGTCTCGATGCCGCGCACCAGCCCGTCGGCGAGGGTGGAAATGATCAAGCCCGTGTCCTGCTCGCCCGTGTTTGCCCGTCTTTGCTCCAAGATAGGCGCCGGCGGCCGGGGATACCAGTGCAACCGGACGCTTGCCGCGCCTGCCTTGCCGCGCTAGAGGCGCCGCCATGCCCCGCTATGCCCTCAAGGTCGAATATCACGGCGCGCCCTTTGCCGGCTGGCAGCGGCAGTCGGACCAGCCCTCGGTGCAGGGCGCCCTCGAGGCGGCGCTGGCGCGGATCGAGCCGGGCGCCCATGCGATCGCCGGGGCCGGGCGCACCGATGCCGGGGTCCATGCCCTGGGCCAGGTGGGGCAGTGCGATCTGGACCGCGACTGGGATCCGTTCCGCCTGTCCGAGGCGCTGAACCATCACCTGCGGCCCGATCCGGTGGCGATCCTCGCCGCCGCACGGGTGGCCGAGGACTGGCACGCGCGGTTCTCGGCGCTGCGCCGGCACTATCTCTTCCGCATCCTTCTGAGGCGCGCGCCGGCCACCCATGACGCGGGCCGGGTCTGGCAGGTCAGGCACCCGCTCGATGTGCAGGCGATGCAGCGCGCCGCCGACATGCTGATCGGGCGGCACGATTTCACCACCTTCCGCTCGTCGATCTGCCAGTCCGCCTCGCCGGTCAAGACGCTGGACGCGCTTCGGATCGAGCGCGTCGACGGCCTGTCCGGCCCCGAGATCCGCTTCCACGTCAGCGCCCGGTCCTTCCTGCACAACCAGGTGCGCAGCTTCGTCGGCACGCTGGAGCGGGTCGGCGCCGGCGCCTGGCGCCCCGAGGACGTGCAGGCCGCGCTCGCGGCCCGCAACCGCGCCCGCTGCGGCCCGGTCTGTCCGCCGCAGGGGCTCTACCTGGCGCAGGTCGACTACCCGATCGATCCGTTCGGTGCCGCGTCGGTCTGAGCCGGCTCAGACCTTCTCCTGCGTGTATTTCTTCAACTCGGTGCGGGCCACCTGGCGGCGGTGCACCGCGTCCGGACCGTCGGCCAGGCGCAGGGTGCGGACATGGGTCCAGGCCTGGGCCAGCGGCGTGTCCTGGCTGATCCCCATCGCGCCGAACATCTGCGCCGCCTCGTCGATCACCTTCAGCGCCACGCGCGGCGCGATCACCTTGATCTGGGAAATCCACGGCGCCGCCGCGCGCTTGTCGCCCCGGTCCATGTACCAGGCGGCCTTCAGGCAGAGCAGCCGCGCCATCTCGATCTCCATCCGGCATTCGGCGATGATGTCGTAATTGGCGCCCAGCTGCGCCAGCTTCTTGCCAAAGGCCTCGCGTTGCAGCGAGCGCCGGCACATCTGCTCCAGCGCCGCCTCGGCCTGGCCGATGGCGCGCATGCAGTGGTGGATGCGCCCCGGCCCCAGCCGCCCCTGGGCGATCTCGAAGCCGCGCCCCTCGCCCAGAAGGATGTTCTCGGCCGGCACCCGCACATCCGAGAACCGGATGTGCATGTGGCCGTGCGGCGCATCGTCGTGGCCGTAGACCTCCATCGGGCGCAGGATCTCGATGCCCGGCAGACTCGCCGGCACCACGATCATCGAATGGCGCTGATGCTTGGGCATCTCCTCGCCCCCGGTCTTGACCATGGTGATGTAGACCTTGCAGCGCGGATCGCCGGCGCCCGAGGCCCACCATTTCTCGCCGTTCAGCACGTACGCGTCCCCGTCGCGGACGCAGGACATCGAGATGTTGGTGGCGTCCGACGAGGCCACGTCCGGTTCGGTCATCAGGTAAGCCGAGCGGATCCTGCCCTCGAGCAGCGGCGCCAGCCACTCCTCCTTCATCCTCGCGCTGCCGTAGCGCTCGAAGACTTCCATGTTGCCGGTATCGGGGGCCGAGCAGTTGAACACCTCGGCCCCGAGCGGGGTCTTTCCCATCTCCTCGGCGAAATAGGCGTATTCCACGGTGCTGAGCCCGAAGCCCTTGTCGCTGTCGGTCAGCCAGAAATTCCACAGGCCCTGCGCCTTGGTCTTGTCCTTGAGCCCCTCGAGGATCTCGGTCTGCCGCGCGGTGAACTGCCAGCGGTCGCCGGTGGCGACCTCGCGCGCATACTCCTCCTCGAGCGGCATCACCTCGTCGCGGATCATCGCCGCGACCCGGTCCAGCAGCTTGCGGTTCTCGTCCCGCATCCCGAAATTCATGTCCATGACCCGTTCCCTCCCGGCAAGTTTGCACTGTCGTTCCGAGAATGGTGCAACTCGTCGGCGAATGTCCATCGCTGTTGGCCAGGGGCGGCACCGCACATCGACCCCGGCCCAACGCTCGGACCGGCCCGGAGGGCGGGTCCGAGCAAATGGCGCGGCCGGCCGCAGGCCGGCCTCCGTGTCAAAGCGGCCTATTCGGCGGCCTCGGCATAGTCCTCCATCGGCGGGCAGGTGCAGACCAGGTGCCGGTCGCCCCAGACGTTGTCGACCCGGTTCACCGGCGGCCAGTACTTGTCGACCCGGAAGGCGCCGGGCGGGAAGCAGCCCTGCTCGCGGCTGTAGGGGCGGTCCCAGTCGCCGACCAGGTCCTCGACCGTGTGGGGCGCGTTCTTCAGCGGGTTGTTGTCCTTGTCGATCCGCCCCTCCTCGATGTCGCGGATCTCCTCGCGGATCGCCAGCATGGCGTCGCAGAACCGGTCGAGCTCGGCCTTGGTCTCGCTCTCGGTGGGCTCGATCATCAGCGTGCCGGCCACCGGCCAGCTCATCGTCGGGGCGTGGAAGCCGCAATCGATCAGCCGCTTGGCGATGTCGTCGACGGTGACCCCGGCGCTCTCGGCATAGGGCCGCGTGTCGATGATGCATTCATGCGCGACCCGCCCGGTCTTGCCGCGATAGAGCACGTCGAACGCCCCTTCCAGCCGCTTGGCGATGTAGTTGGCGTTGAGGATCGCGACCCGTGTCGCCTGGGTCAGCCCCTCGCCGCCCATCAGCAGGCAATAGGCCCAGCTGATCGGCAGCAGCGAGGGCGAGCCATAGGGCGCGCCCGAGACCGGCCCCTCGGCCCCGCCGGTCGCCGGATGCCCGGGCAGGTGCGGCACCAGGTGTTCCTTGACGCCGATCGGGCCCATGCCGGGACCGCCGCCGCCATGCGGGATGCAGANNGCAGGTTCAGGTGGCTGACATCGCCCCCGAGGTCGCCGGGGCGCGACAGGCCGACCATGGCGTTCATGTTGGCCCCGTCGATATAGACCTGGCCACCATTGTCATGGGTGATCCGGCAGATCTCGGTGACGGTTTCCTCGAACACCCCGTGGGTCGAGGGATAGGTGATCATGCAGCCGGCCAGGTCCTTGCCGTGCTTCTCGGCCTTGGCGCGGAAATCCTCGACGTCGATATCGCCGTTGGCGGCGGTCTTCACCGCCACCACCTTCCATCCGACCATCTGGGCGCTGGCCGGATTGGTGCCATGGGCCGAGGTCGGGATCAGGCAGATGTTGCGGTGCCCCTCGCCCTTGGCGCGGTGCCAGGCGGCGATGGTCAGCAGCCCGGCATATTCGCCCTGCGCGCCGGAATTGGGCTGCATCGAGATCGCCGCATAGCCGGTGATGTCGCAGAGCTTGGCCGACAGATCGCCGATCAGCTCGGCATAGCCCTCGGCCTGGTCGGCCGGCACGAACGGGTGCAGGCGCGAGAAGTCGCGCCAGGTGACCGGCATCATCTCGGCGGCCGAGTTCAGCTTCATGGTGCAGGAGCCCAGCGGGATCATCGCCCGGTCCAGCGCCAGGTCGCGATCGGCGAGGCGGCGCATGTAGCGCATCATCTCGGTCTCGGCCCGGTTCATGTGAAAGACCGGGTGGGTCAGGTAATCGCTCTTGCGGTGCAGATCCTCGGGCACCCGGTATTCCGGCTCGAACCTGTCGTCCTTCTGGACGATCCCGAAGGCGCGCCAGACCGCCTCGATGTTCTCGGGCCGCGTGCATTCGTCGAGGGTGATGCCGACCCGGCGCTCGCCGACCTTGCGCAGGTTGATGCGCTCGTCCACCGCCGATTTCATCACCGCCGCCTGCAGCGGGCCGACATCGACGGTGATGGTGTCGAAAAAGACCTTGGGATCGACCTTGAAGCCGGCCGCCTCCAGCCCCTTGGCCAGGCGCACCGTCTTGCGGTGGATACGCTGCGCGATGGCCTTGAGGCCCTTCGGCCCGTGGAACACCGCGTACATCGAGGCCATCACCGCCAGCAGCGCCTGCGCGGTGCAGACGTTCGAGGTGGCCTTCTCGCGCCGGATATGCTGCTCGCGGGTCTGCAGCGACAGCCGGTAGGCGCGGTTGCCATGGGCGTCGATGCTGACCCCGACCAGCCGTCCGGGCATCGAGCGCGCATAGGCCTCCTTGGTCGCCATGTAGGCCGCGTGCGGGCCGCCATAGCCCAGCGGCACGCCAAAACGCTGGGTGGTGCCGACGGCGATGTCGGCGCCCATGGCCCCCGGCTCCTTCAGCAGGGTCAGGGCCAGCGGATCGGCCGAGACGATGCCGATCGCCTGCGCCTCGTGCAGCGCCGCGATGTGGTCGGTGAAATCGCGCACGTGCCCGTAGGTGCCCGGGTACTGGAAGAGCGCGCCGAAGACCTTGCTGGCGTCCATCTTGTCGGGATTGCCGACGATCACCTTGATCCCCAGCGGCGCGGCGCGGGTCTGGATCACCGCGATGTTCTGCGGATGGCAGTCGCGGTCGACGAAAAACGCCGTGGCCTTCGACTTGGCGACCCGCTGCGCCATGGTCATCGCCTCGGCGCAGGCGGTAGCCTCGTCGAGCAACGAGGCGTTGGCGATCTCGAGCCCGGTGAGGTCGCTGACCATGGTCTGATAGTTCAGCAGCGCCTCGAGCCGGCCCTGGCTGATCTCGGGCTGGTAGGGGGTATAGGCGGTATACCAGGCCGGGTTCTCGAAGATGTTGCGCTGGATCGCCGGCGGCGTGACCGTGCCGTGGTAGCCCTGCCCGATCAGCGAGGTCAGCACCCGGTTCTTGCCCGCCGTCACCCGCATGTGATGGAGCAGCTCGCGCTCGGATTTCGGCTTGCCGAAATCCAGCGGCGTCTTCAGGCGGATCGAGGCCGGCACCGTGTCGTCGATCAGCGCCTCGAGGCTTTCGGCGCCCACGGTCTTGAGCATCTCGGCCATTTCCTCGGGCGAGGGTCCGATATGGCGGCGATTGGCGAAATCGTAGGGCAGGTAATCGGTCGGCTTGAAGCTCATGTTCGCTCTCCAGACAGCAGCGCCGGCGGCTTTGGGCGCCGGGGCGTTTCCAGGTTCCAGCAGGGTTCCGGCCGGAGGCACGGGCCCCCGGCCGCAGGATCAGGCGATGAAGTCGTTGTATTTCGCCTCGTCCATGTAGTCGTCCATCGGCGAGAGATCCGAGGGCTTGATCTTGAAGATCCAGCCGGTGCCGGCGGCGTCCTCGTTGATCAGGGCCGGATTGTCGGTCAGCGCCTCGTTGACCTCGACGATCTCGCCATCCAGCGGAGCGAGGATGTCCGAGGCGGCCTTGACGCTTTCGATCACCACCACCTCGTCATCCTTGCTGACCTCGGTGCCGACCTCGGGCAGCTCGACGAAGACGATGTCGCCCAGCTGCTCGGCGGCGTGTTCGGTGATGCCGACGACGATCAGCTCGCCCTCTTCCAGCAGCCATTCGTGTTCTTCGGTGTATTTCATGGGCCTTCTTTCCCTCTTGGACTAGCGTTTGAAATTGGCGGCGACGAAGGGCATCGGCGCGACGCGCACCGGCAGGCGCTTGCCCCTGACCTCGCCGAAGAGCGCGGTGCCGTCGCCGGCCTGATCGATATCGACGTATCCCATCGACACCGGCGCGCCGAGGGTCGGCCCGAAGGCGCCCGAGGTGACCTCGCCGATGGCGGCCTCGTCGGTTTCGCCCGCAAAAAGCTGGGTGCCCTCGCGCATCGGGGCCCGCCCCTCGGGCAGCAAACCGACCCGTTTGCGCAACACGCCGTTCGCCAGCTGCGCCAGGATCACCTCGGCGCCGGGGAAGCCGCCCTCGCGGGCGCCGCCCGTGCGGCGGGCCTTCTGGATCGCCCAGGTCAGCGCCGCCTCGACCGGCGTGGTGTCGGTCGACAGATCGTGCCCGTAAAGGCACAGCCCGGCCTCGAGGCGCAGCGAATCGCGGGCGCCGAGGCCGATCGGCTCGACCTCGGGGCTGGCCAGAAGCGCGCGGGCCAGCGCCTCGGCACGGTCCTCGGGCACCGAGATCTCATAGCCGTCCTCGCCGGTATAGCCCGAGCGCGAGACCCACAATTCCCCGAAATCGCTTTCGAAGCTGGCCACATCCATGAAGCGCATCGCCGCCACCCCCGGCACCAGCGCCTCCAGCACCGCTTCGGCGGACGGTCCCTGCAGCGCCAGCAGCGCGCGGTCGGAGATCGCGTCGATCTCGACGCCGGCCAGGCTCTCGCGCATGTGCGCCAGGTCGGCCTCCTTGCAGCCGGCGTTGATCACCACCAAGAGATGATCGCCGCGATTCGCCAGCATCAGGTCGTCGAGGATGCCGCCCTTGGCGTCGGTGAAGAACCCGTAGCGCTGGCGGTTCTCGCCGAGCCCGGCAATGTCCACCGGCACCAGCGCTTCCATCGCCAGCGCCGCCGCCTTGTAGTCGGCGCCGCGCAGGATCACCTGGCCCATGTGGCTGACATCGAAAAGCCCCGCGGCGGCGCGGGTATGCAAATGCTCCTTCATCACGCCGAGACCGTATTGTACCGGCATGTCATAGCCCGCGAAGGGCACCATCTTGGCCCCAAGCTCGAGATGCAGCGCGTGCAGGGGTGTCCGTCTGAGTTCCGCCATCGTGCCGTCCTTTCCGGTCAGCCGGCGATCCCCGTCGCGAGGGTATCCGGCATCCTCCGCGCACGCCCGCGGTGCGCCCGTGATGCCCCCCCTGTCCTTTCGCCTGAGATCGTTATCCCGTCGGCGGACGCCCAAGGCGCCTCTCTCCAGAGTCTCGTTCGCGTGCCTGAGGTCCCTTGGGCCTGAGAGTTTCCGGGGCGGTTGCTCCTTCGGCACCGGTCTGTCACGACCGGTTCTCCCACATGCACGGATCAAAGCGTAGCGCCGCGCCCGACGCCCGGCAAGAGGCAAACGCGCCCCGGTGGCGCCGCCCCCGCGCGGTCAGGGGGTCAGCACCCATTGGCCGCTCGCGGCCTTGCACATCCGCTGCCGGAAGCTGCGCGCCGGCGCGTCGCCCCCGGGCTGGACGGTGTTGAGCAGCGTGGCGCAGGCCGCGTCCAGGGCTTCCAGTCGTGCCGTGCCCTGCGATCCGCTCTCGGGGTTGGACCAGGAGACGGTCTTGCCCACCTGCGGCGCGGCGGTCTCGTAGAGCGCGCGCCCGGCGGCGCCCATCGCCTCGAAATCGCCCGGCGTCAGGCCGGATTCGCGCAGCGTCTTGGAGAGGGTCTGCGCCGAGACCCAGGGCGGGACGAGGGCGGTGGCGGCAAGCAGCAGAAGCGCGGCGATCGGCTTGGTCATGGCAACCTCGGTGGGCACGGGGAACACGAGATGCCATCGTGGCACAGCGCCGCCGGCTTGTCCAAGCCTGCCGCTCCGAGGTCCATTGAGCTTGCCCTGCGGGCCTGCCATATCTCGCCGATGCGCATCGCGATCAACGGATTCGGCCGTATCGGCCGCACCATCCTGCGGCAGGTTCTCACCGGCCCGCAGCACGCCGCCGTCGAGGTGGCGCTGATCAACGACATCGCCCCGCTGGAAAGCTGCGCCTATCTCTTCGCCTATGACAGCGTCTTCGGCCCCTTCCCCGGCCCGGTCGAGACCGACGGCGCGGCGCTGGTGGCGGGCGGGCGGCGGATCCCGGTCAGCCACGCGGACACCCTCGACGGCGTCGACCTGCGCGGCGTCGACGTGCTGATGGACTGCACCGGCATCGCGCGCACCACCGACGTGGCGGCGCGCGGGCTGGGGGCCGGGGCGCACGCGGTGCTGATCTCGGGCCCGTCGCCGGCGGCCGAGACCACCGTGGTGCTGGGCGCCAACGATGACGCGCTCGGCACCGCGCGCCTGGTCTCGAACGCCTCCTGCACCACCAATGCATTGGCGCCGCTGCTCAGGGTCCTCGACGAGATCGCCGGGGTGGCGCGCGGCCACATGACCACCATCCACTGCTATACCAACAGCCAGCCGCTGGTCGACGCGCCGCGCGGCGATCCCGCGCGCAGCCGCGCCGGCGCGCTGTCGATGGTGCCCACCACCAGCAGCGCCACGCACCTGATCGACGCGGTGCTGCCGCATCTGGCCGGGCGGATCAGCGGCGCGGCGGTACGGGTGCCGACCGCCAGCGTCTCGGCCATCGACCTGACCGTGCAGCTGGCCCGCCCGATGGGCGGCGCGGCCTTCACGGCGGCGCTGAAGGACGCGGCCCTGGCCTCGCCGGTCCTCGGCTGGACCGACCTGCCGCTGGTCTCGTCGGATCTGCGGGCGCGGCCCGAATCGCTGGTGATCGCGGGCCCCGAGATCCGGGTCCTGGAGGACCGGCAGGCGCGGGTTTTCGGCTGGTATGACAACGAATGGGGCTTCTCCACGCGGATGCTGGAGCTGGCCGCCCGCATGGCCGCGCGCGGCACCTGACGCGTGGGTTCAGCCTGGCCCGGGGGATTTCGCCGATTGCTGAATCGCGCCTCCGCGAGACGCGTTTTCGCGTTTATTCTCTGCATCGCCGTGTGTAGTAGTTAATGAGACCGTCCGTTGCCGAGAGTTCGAATTCCAGTGTCCCAGGCCCGACCGCGCCGCGCCATGTTTGCAAGACGCCGCTGGGCGGGACTCCACCGGGGTCTCGCGGGTCTGTGCCTGGCGCTGGCCCCGCAGCTTGCCCTGGCCGTCGAGACCAGCCTGACCGCGCCGGGCCTGTCCGAGGAGGTCACCGACCAGCTGCGCGGCGCCTCCTCCGCGCTGGCGGCGGAAAACCGGGGGCTGACCACGCCGCAGGAACTGCTGGCCGCCGCGCGCTCGGACTACCGCTCGTTCCTGCAGGTGCTCTACGACGCGGGCTATTTCAGCCCGGTGGTGACCATCAAGGTCGACGGGCGCGAGGCCGCCGACATCGATCCGCTGTCGGTGCCGGCACGGGTGAGCCGCATCGACATCACCGTCAAGTCCGGATCGCTCTACCGGCTCGGCCGGGCCGAGGTCGCGCCGCTGGCGCCGGGCACCGAACTGCCCGAGGGCTTCGCCAGCGGCCAGCCCGCCAGCACCGGGCTGGTGCGCGCGGCGGCCATCGCCGGGGTCGACGGCTGGCGCCGGGTCGGCCACGCCAAGGCCGAGGTCGGCGCGCAGCGGATCGTGGCCACCGAGCCGCCGGCAGTGCTGGACGCCGAGATCACCCTTCTGCCGGGCCGGGAACTGCGCTTCGGCCAGATGCGGGTGACCGGTGCCCGGGACGTGCGCGAAGAGGCGATCCGCAAGATCGCCGGCTTCCCCTCGGGCGAGGTGTTCAGCCCCGAGCAGGTCGGCCGGGTCGGCACCCGCCTGCGCCGGACCGGCGCCTTCACCTCGGTGGCGGTGATCGAGGACGAGACGCCCAATCCCGACGACACGCTCGATTTCACCGTCGAGGTCGAGGAACAGCTGCCGCGCCGGATCACCTTCGGCGGCGAGATCTCCTCGCGCGAGGGGCTCGATCTGTCGGCGGTCTGGATCCACCGCAACCTCTTCGGCAACGCCGAGCGGCTGCGGCTGGAAGCGGGGATCGAGAATATCGGCGGCGATCAGGACATCGGCGGCACCCTGTCGTTCCGCCTCGACCGCCCGGCCACGCTGGGACCGGATGACAACACCTTCTACATGGGCGCGCTCGAGACGCTGAACGAGACCCATTACACGCTGCGCCGCGCGGCGCTCGGGTTCGGTGTCCGGCGGGTGTTCTCGGACGAGCTTTATGCCGAGATCGCCCTGGCCGCCAGCGTGGCGCGCTCGGACGACGCCTTCGGCGACGACCGTGAGTTCAACCAGCTGACGCTGCCGTTCCGGGCCGTGCTGGACAAGCGGGACAATGCCATCAACGCCACCAGGGGCTATTTCGTCGATGCGCGGCTGGCCCCGTTCACCGGCTTTTCCGGCTCGGCCTCGGGGCTCTGGACGCTGCTCGACGGGCGGGGCTATCTCAGCCTCACCGGGTCGAGCTCGATCGTTCTGGCCGGGCGGCTGCAGATCGGATCGGTGCTGGGCGCGCCGCAGGACGAGACCTCTCCCGACCTGCTGTTCTTTTCCGGCGGCGCCGGCACGGTGCGCGGCCAGCCCTACCAGTCGCTGGGGGTTCCGGTGGGTGGCGGTATCGCCGGGGGCCGGTCGATGATCGCCGCCTCGGCCGAGATCCGCGGCCGGGTGACCGAGAAGATCTCGCTGGTCGGCTTCTACGATTACGGCGTGGTCGGCGCCGATTCCTTCGTGGACTCCGACTCGCCCACTCAGGCCGGGGCCGGTCTCGGGGTGCGCTACGATCTGGGCACCTTCGGGCCGCTGCGCCTCGACCTGGCCTATCCGGTCGAGGGCGACACCGGCGATGGGCTGCAATTCTACATCGGGATCGGGCAGGCATTTTGAGACGCGCGCTGACATTCGCCCTGGTGCTCATGGTCGCCCTGACCACCGCCCTGCGGGCGGCGGACGAGGACGCCGAGGAGGCCGGCGGCTTCCTGGTCGACCTGCTGCAGAACACCCTCTCGGGCGACAGCCGCTATATCCGCGTCACCGGCCTGGAAGGCGCCCTCAGCTCGCAGGCCCGGATCGCCAGCATCACCGTCTCGGACGATGACGGCGTGTGGCTGACCATCAACAACGCGCAGCTGGACTGGAACCGGCTGGCGCTGCTGCGCGGCCGCTTCTCGGTCAACCGGCTGTCGGCCGAGGAGATCATCGTCGACCGCCGGCCGAACCCTGTCGAGCCGCCTGCCGATCTGCCCGCCCCCGAGGCGGCGCCCTTCCAGCTGCCCGAACTGCCGGTCGCCGTGAACATCGACACGATCAGCGCCGGGCGCATCGAGCTGGGGGCGCCGGTGGTCGGCATCCCGGCCGAGTTGTCGCTCGAAGGATCGCTGTTGCTGGCGGACGGCGCGCTCGAGACCGATCTGAACATCTCGCGCCTCGACCGGCCCAGCGATCAGCTGGACCTGACCGCGACGTTCGGCAATGCCAGCCGCGAGATCAGCCTTTACCTGCTGGTGCAGGAAGATCCGGGCGGGTTGCTGTCCGAGCTTCTGAACGTCCCCGACCGGCCATCGCTGCAGCTGGCGGTTCGCGGCAAGGGGCCGGTCGAGGATTTCACCGCCGACCTGGCACTGGCCAGCGACGGGCAGAGCCGGCTGTCGGGACAGGTCACGCTGCAGGGCGCGCCGCCCCCCGAAGGCAGCGACCAGACCGGCAACAGCATCGTCTTCGCCGCCAATATCGCCGGCGATGTGACGCCGCTGCTGGCGACCGATTACCGCGCCTTCTTCGGCCCCCGGACGCAGCTGACGCTCGACGGGCGCCGCGATCCGGACGGGCGGGTCGAGATCGGCGCCTTCGATCTGGCCTCGAACGCGCTGTCGCTGAGCGGCGCGGTGGATCTGGCGGCCGGCGGCGCGCCCGAGCGGGTGCAGATCGACGGGCGCATCGCGCCGCCCGAGGGCGCGGAGGTGGTGCTGCCGCTGACCGGGCCGCGCACCGCGATCCGCGGCGCGGAGGTCTCGGCCAAGATCGACCGGTCGGTGGACAACAGCTGGACGCTGGCCCTCTCGCTCGACGGTCTGACCCGGCCCGGCCTCGAGCTGGCGCGCGCCGAGGTCAACGGCAAGGGACGGCTCGACCCCAAGCCCGCGACCCTGATCGACGGCACGCTCTCGGCGGCGCTCGACGGGCTCGCGCTGGACGATCCGGCGCTGGCCAGCGCCCTGGGAGAGAGCGTCGCGCTGGACGGGGCCTTCGCGCTGCTGGAGGGCGGCATCCTTGTGCTGGACCGCCTGGCGCTCGACGGGACGGATTACGCCGCCGAGCTGGCCGGGCGCGTCGACGGGCTGACCGCCGGCTTCCAGCTCGACGGCACCGCCGAGATCACCGCCAGCGACCTGTCGCGCTTTGCCGGGCTTGCCGGGCGCGAGATCGGCGGGTCGGCCGTCGTGAAGGTCGCCGGCAGCGGCCAGCCGCTGGGCGGCGCCTTCGACGTCGACCTGGACCTGCAGGCCGAGGACCTGCGCAGCGGCATCGACCAGCTCGATCCGCTGATCACCGGCAGCACGGAACTGGCGCTGAACGCGCGCCGCGACGCGGACGGGCTGCGCATCGAGCGCCTGACCCTCGACGGCACCGCCCTCACCGCGCGGGCCAGCGGCGATCTGCGCAGCGACGGCAC
Source organism: Sedimentitalea sp. (assembly GCA_020441165.1). Classification (GTDB taxonomy): domain Bacteria; phylum Pseudomonadota; class Alphaproteobacteria; order Rhodobacterales; family Rhodobacteraceae; genus JAGRMU01. Next base: position 6,717 of record JAGRMU010000034.1, on the reverse strand, counting down.
CGACGTGGAGTTCGACGCGCGGCTCGACGACCTGGGCCGCGTGGTGCCCGATGCCAGCGGCCCGGTGACCGCCTCGGGGGCGCTGGCCGAGGCCGCCGACGGGGTCTGGTCGGGCCAGGTCCGGGTGAACGGGCCGACGCAATCCTACGCGACATTCGACGGCAGCCTGCATCCCGAGGGCGATGCTGATCTGACCTTCGATCTGACGCTGAACGGGATCGAGCGCTTCGTGACGCAGCTCAGCGGCTCGCTGACCTCGACCGGCACGGCGCAGCGGCGCGACGGGACCTGGACGATCGACGCCGATGCCGGCGGCACGGCCGGGGTGACCGCCAAGGCCTCGGGCACCGTCGAGGAGGCCACCGGCGCGGCCGACGTGACCTTCGGCGCCCGGCTGACCAATCTCGGCAGCTTCGTTCCCCAGATGCCCGGCCCGGCGACGGTTTCGGGCAACGTCGTGCGCGCCGCCTCCGGGGTGATGACCGGCAAGCTGCGGATCGACGGGCCGGACGCCTCCTTCGCCGAGCTCGACGGCACGATCGAGACCGATGGCGCGGCGGCGCTGACCTTCGATGCCGCCCTCGCCCGGATCGAGCGGTTCCAGTCCGAGATCTCGGGCACGCTGACGGCGAAGGGCGAGGCGCAGCGCAGCGGCACGCTCTGGCGCATCGACTCCGCGCTCGGCGGGCCGGCCGGCATCGACGCGACGGTCGCGGGCAGCTTCGACCAGGCGACGATGCGCGCCGATCTGGCCAGCACCGGGCAGGTGCAGCTGGGCATCGCCAACCGCATCCTGAACCCGCGATCGGTGAACGGGCTGGCGCGCTTCGATCTGCGGTTGGCCGGGCCGCCCGCGCTGAACTCGCTCAGCGGCACGATCACCACCTCGGGCGCCACCGTGGTTCTGCCCAACCTCGCGCAGACGCTGACCGACGTGACCGCCAACGTGGCGCTGTCGGGCGGTCAGGCCAATGTCACCGCCAGTGCCGCGGTGCGCGCCGGCGGCCGGCTCAGCGTCTCCGGGCTGGTCTCGCTGTCGCCGCCCTTCGACGCCAACCTGACCACGCAGTTGCAGCAGGTCGTGCTGACCGACAACATCAGCTTCACCACCACGCTGGACGGGCAACTGGTCTATTCCGGGCCGCTGACCGGCAATGGCAATCTCACCGGGCAGATCGTGTTCGGGGAATCCGAGATCAACCTCGCCGCCGCCTCGGGTGCCGTGGGCGCCGCGCCGATTCCGGAGATCGACTTCAGGCGCTACACCCCGCCACCCCGCGACACCCGGGCGCGCGCCGGGCTTCTGAGGGAACAATCCGAAGGGCGCGGATCGGTGATCGGGCTGGACATCTCCCTGATCGCCGACAGCAGGATCTTCGTCCGGGGCCGCGGCGTGCAGGCGGAACTGGGCGGTCGCGTCCAGATTGGCGGCACGACGAAACAGCTGATCACCTCCGGGCAGATCGAGCTGATCCGCGGCCATGTGAACTTCCTGGGGCGGCGGCTGGAGCTGACCGAGGGGCGGGTCACGCTGCAGGGCGATCTCAACCCCTATATCGAGCTCAAGGCCACCACCTCGACCGATGACGGCGAGGCGACGCTGCAGATCCTCGGACCGCTCAGCGCGCCGGTGATCGAGATCACCTCCTCGCCCGAGCGGCCCACCGAGGAGGCACTGGCGATGCTGGTCTTCGGCAACCGGTTCTCGTCGCTCTCGCCCTTGCAGATCGCCGAACTGGCCAGCCAGCTGGCGGCGCTGAACGGCGGCGGGCCGAGTTTTCTCGACCGCGTGCGCGAGCGGCTGGGCCTTGCGACGGTCGACGTGGGCACCGACGAGGAGGGCAACGCCAACCTCGGCGTGGGCACCTATCTCGCCGACGATGTCTATACCGATGTCACGGTCAACACCCGGGGCGAGACCGAGCTGAGCATCAACCTCGATCTCACCGACAACCTGAAGGTGCGGGGCGTGGTGGACAACAGCGGCGACACCGGCTTCGGACTGTTCTTCCAGCGCGATTACTGATCGGGCGGCGCAGGCCGGACGATGCGCGCCGTTCGGGGCGCCGGCATCGTCACTGCGCCGACGCGGACCCGGAACGCGAAAGACCCCGAAAGCGATTGCCGCCTCCGGGGTCCGATCCGCGCGTCTTGCGGTGATGTCAGCGTGTCTGCCGGCCCGACCGGGGCGACGCCCGGTCGCCCTTGGGATCGGACTTGGCGTCATGCGGCGGCGGGCCGTCCGAGGTCAGGGCGATCATCGCCCCGACGATCAGAAGCAGGGTCACCATCAGCACGATGAATGTCTCGATCGTCATCTGTCACGTCCTTTCCGGCCAGGACCGGAACCTTGTCGGCACCTCCGGGCGTCAGGCGCACCCGGAGGCGTCGAGTCTTACGCCGCGGACCGAAAATCGATGACGACGTGGTCGCCGATATCGGGTTTCGCATCGCGGCGAAGCGCGGCCTTGGCCATTTCGTAGCCGAACTTCAGCACGTCGCCGCTGGTAATCCAGATCGACGCCTGTTGCAGCGGCATTTCCAGCAGCAGGGCGTCCGGGTCCTCCGGGCCGCCCTCGAACCAGGCACCGACCATCGGCGACCACAGGTCCTTCAGCTTGCCCTGGTTCTCCGACTGGGTGATCGGACCGACCATGCTGGCAAAGACCTCGTGATCGTCCGAGGTCACCGTGAAATGCGCCGTCCCGCCCGAGCCGACCGCGGCGGCCAGATCGGTGCCGCGGTCGGTGATGAACCACAGGGTCTGCGTGGCTTCATCGGCGAAATGGGTCATCGGCTGCATGTGCTGCCCCGACCCCTCGATCCCCAGCATGCCCGTGGGCGTGTCGGCCAGGGTCGAGAAGAGGCGGCGCGCCGGATCGCTGTCGCTGTCCTTGCGCCCGGTCATGTCACGCGTCCTCCCGCATCCAGCGGTCGAGCTCCTCGCGGGCCTGTTCCTTGGTCTTGCCGTATTTCTGCTGGATCAGACCTTCGACCTGCTCGCGGTTGCCCTTGGCCTGGTCGAGCTCGTCATCGGTCAGTTCGCCCCAGCGTTCCTGGACCTTGCCCTTGAACTCTTTCCATTTGCCTTCGACTTGATCCCAGTTCATCGCTTTCTCCTTTTCGCGTTGAGCCCTTCGGCTATGATCGGCAAACGCGTCCCCCGCCGCCCGGGTTCCACGATGCGGCGGAACAAATTCCGCGCGCCGGGAGATAGCTCAGCGAAAGGCCGCTCATGTTCCACTCCCGCACCGCGCCCGTCGCGATCTGGCTGCTCGCCATCCTGGCGTCGATCGCCGCGCTCGATCTCGCCTCGTCGATGCTCGAGCCGGTGGTCTTCGCGCTGGTGGTGGGCGTGGTGCTCTCGCCCTTCGCGCGGCGGATCGACCGGCTGGGCGCGCCCTCGGCGCTGAGCGCCTTCGTGACCCTGGCGATGAGCCTGGCGGTGCTGGTGTTTCTCGCGGTGCTCGCCGAACCGGTCGTGTCCGATGCCATCGACCGCGCCCCCTACATCCGTGCCGAGGTCCGCGGGCTTCTGACCTCGCTCCAGGACGTCTCGCGCGGGGTCGACGAGATGAGCGAGGAAGTCGCCAGCGCGCTGAACGACGAGACCGCCAAGCCGGAGACGAAACCGGTCGAGGTGCCCAAGCTGCGCGATGCGCTGATCTATGCGCCGGGGTTCCTCGGCCAGTTGATGGTTTTCGTCGGCACCTTGTATTTCTTCCTGCTGGCGCGGCGCGATGTCTATGCCTGGATCGGCGCCTCGTCGCTCTCGCTCGACGCCGACGCGATGATCGAGGCCGAGCGCCGGGTCTCGCGCTATTTCCTGACCATCACCGTGATCAACGGCGTCTTCGCGCTGCTGGTCACCGCGGTTCTGCTGGCGCTGGGGATGCCCTATGCGGCGCTCTGGGGCTTTGCCGCGTTCCTCTCCAATTTCGTGCTCTACCTGGGCCCCGCGGTTTTCGCGGCCGCCCTGGTCCTGGGCGGGATGGTGAGCTTTTCCGGTCCGATCAGCTTTGTGCCGGTGACCGCCTATGTCCTGCTGAACATGATGGAAGGCCAGTTCGTCACCCCCGCCCTGGTCGGCCGGCAGATGGCGGTGAACCCGCTGCTGGTGTTCCTGTCGCTGGTGTTCTGGCTCTGGCTCTGGGGGCCGATCGGCGGCATCATCGCGATTCCGCTGCTGGTCTGGGCGATCGCGATCCACGAGCGGATCACCAAGGGTCAGACCATTTCGTCGGGAACGCCGGGCAGGTTGCGGCCGAACCGCCTGGCCGGACCCACCGAATAGGGCAGCAGGAACCCGCGCCGCGCCTCGGGAGGCGCGCCGGCATTGGCCTGCGCCAGATCCCGCCACGCGGTGACCGCCGAGGCCGGATCGAAACAGTCCGGGTCGGCATCCTCGGGCAGCCAGTGCTCAAAGCAGCGCCGGCGCAGCGCGGCCACATCCTCGGCGCGATCCAGCGATATGCCCAGCTCGGTATCCCAGCGCATGCTCCGCCCGTTCAGGTTGGCCGAAGAGACGATGGCCACGCGCTCGTCGAAGATCGATACCTTGGCGTGCAGATAGACCAGCGGCGCCGATTGCAGCGTCTCGCGGCCCTCGGCGCGCGAACGGCGCGGCTGCGCCGGGGCCATCACGAAACAGCGCGCGCCGAAGGCGTCGCAGACCGTTTTCACGCAGCGCGCCTGCAGGTATTCGCCATAACGCGCGCCGCTGTCCGAACTGTCCTCGAAGGCGACGGAGTGCGGCGCGCCGGGCACCACCAGCAGCAGGCCGAGCGCCGGGCTGCGCCGCGCCGCCTCGGCCAGCGCCCGGGCCAGCGGCAGGCTGCGAAAGAACTGCGTCTCCAGATAGATCAGCTGCCGCGCCTCCTTGATCCGGCGTAGATGCGCGGCCTCGATCTCGGCCAGCAGCGTGCGCGGCGACATCGTGAAGCTCGGCCAGCGGCGGCGGCACGAGAGCGTGCGCAGAAGCGTCGGCAGCCTGGCGGGCGGCTTGCGGGCGGCCACCACGTCGAGCATCTCGTCCAGGTGCCGCTCGGCCTCGGCGGCCACCTCGCCGCGCATCAGCAGCTGCACGTCATGCCACGTGTCCTCGCCGGGCCGGTCGTGGTCGGGCGTGTCGTAGCGCCGGTCGTTCAGGTCGAGCCCGCCGACGAAGAGCGTCTGCCCGTCGAACACCGCCACCTTCTGGTGATGCGAGGCCGGCACCAGCGGCGCGATCGGCCAGCGGCGGGCGCGCAGCTCGGGGTGCCGGCCCTGCACCAGGTCGCGGATCGCCGGCATCTCGGCCAGAGTCGCCCGGGCGGGGGCGGCGGCGAGATGGTTGAGCCGCCGCGCCTCGGCGTTGAGTTCGCGCAGGATGCGCGGCCAGAGAAAGAAGCGCGGTACCGCGCCGACGCGCGCGGGATGCATCGCCGGAATCACGCTCAGCAGCTCGGGCCGCCCCGAGGCCTCGCCCGCGGCGAGCAGTTGGCGCACCGAGCGCCAGGTGCGGCGGTGACAGCCGGGACGCGCCACCGGGTCGAAATCGGCGATGACGATGCGGAAATTCACGCCCCGCGCCAGGGTGTGCACGATCAGGTCGACCCAGCGCTCGCCGATCTCGCGCGCCTCGGGCGAGCGCAGGGTCGTCGCCGGATCGAAGACCCGGAACCCCGCCGAGATCCGGTCCCGGGCGGTCAGAAAACACGCCTCGAGCGCCGGATAGGCCTCGGCGGCGGTCATCAGGATGCGCAGCCGCTCGGTCTGCGGCGAGGTCTGCACCATGCCCGTCATGTCGCGCGCCGCCATCTCAATACTCCATTGCCTTCGGGGCGACATCGTGCACGTCGAACGTCGCGGTGACCACATAGCCGCCCTCGGGGCGGTCGATGACGATCTCGGCGCCCATCTGCATCGCGAAGGCGCGCACCAGCTGCGAGCCGAGGCCGGCGCCGTCCTCGGTCGCGGTCTCGGGACAGTCCGGCGCCACCGAGTTGCCGACCGTCAGGCTCGCCCGTTGCGGCCCGAGCGTGACGAAGGTGGCCGAAAGCCAGGGCCGCCCCCCCT
>JAGRMU010000034.1:0-561 GCA_020441165.1 Sedimentitalea sp. | reverse complement strand
GGGGTCGATGCCCGGCGGGATCGCCGCCAGCAAGGTCTGGTCGAAGATCTCCCTGAGCAGCGCCCCGGCATCGGTCTTGCTGAGATCGGCGCTCTGGTAGAGGTTGCGGTGCACGCTGGCAAGGCCGAGCACCCGGTCCTGCAACCGCTTGAGCGCCGCCCGCGTCTCGGGGTTCGCCGCCTTTCGCATCTGCAGGTTCATGATCGACGAGATCATCTGGAGGTTGTTCTTGACCCTGTGATAGACCTCGCGCAGCAGCACGTTCTTCTCGCGCAGCGCGTCCTCCATCTGCGCCTCGTCGGCCATCAGCGCCAGCGCCATCGAGGTGAAGGCGCCGTCCAGTTCGGCCAGCTCGCGCGACATCGGCGGCAGCTCGGCGTCGGGCGGCAGCCGGCGGTCGACCGCGAAGCGCCGCATCTTGCGGCTGAGCCGGCGCACGTGGCGCAGCACCAGGCGGTTGACCGCGACATAGGCGACGACGAGGCTGGCCAGCCACATCAGCACCGGAAAGAGGACCGACAGCATCCCGTAGGACTGGCTGCCCGGCGATTCATCCTCCGG
>JAGRMU010000256.1:1818-3057 GCA_020441165.1 Sedimentitalea sp. | reverse complement strand
CGGTGGTGTCGCAATCCATCACCAGCCCGATGGTGCCGGTGGGGGCGATCACCGTCGCCTGGGCGTTGCGGAAGCCGTGCTTCTCGCCGAGGCTGAGCGCCTCGTCCCAAGCCGACATCGCCAGGTCGACCAGCCGGGCATCGGGGCAGCGCGCGTGATCCAGCGGCACCGGCTTGACGGCCAGTTGCTCGTAGCCCTCGGTGGCGCCATAGGCGGCGTTGCGATGGTTGCGGATCACCCGCAGCATGTGGGCCTCGTTGCGCTTGTAGCCCGCGAACGGCCCCAGCTCGCCGGCGATCTCGGCCGAGGTGGCATAGGCCACGCCGGTCATGATCGCGGTCAGCGCCCCGCAGAGGCTGCGCCCCTCGTCGCTGTCATAGCCGAGCCCCATGTTCATCAGCAGCCCGCCGATATTGGCGTAGCCCAGCCCCAGGGTGCGGAAGTCATAGGAGAGCTGCGCGATTTCCTTGCTCGGGAACTGCGCCATCATCACGCTGATCTCGAGCGTCAGCGTCCAGAGCCGCGCCGCGTGCATGAAGTCCTCGGCCTGGAACACCCCGTCCTTCTGGAAGGTCAGCAGGTTCAGCGAGGCGAGGTTGCAGGCGGTGTCGTCGAGGAACATGTATTCCGAGCAGGGGTTCGAGCCGCGGATGGCGCCGTCCTCGGGGCAGGTGTGCCACTCGTTGACCGTGTCGTGATACTGGATGCCGGGATCGGCGCNNCGGCGCAGGCCCAGGCGGCATGGCCGATCTGCGCCCAGAGATCGCGGGCCTTGACCACCTTGGCGACCTTGCCGTCGACGCGGTTGGTCAGCTCCCAGTCGGCATCCCTCTCGACCGCTGTCAGGAAGGCGTTGGTAACCCGGATCGAGTTGTTGGAATTCTGGCCCGAAACCGTGCTGTAGGCATCCGAATCCCAGTCGGTGTTGTAGGTCGGAAACTCGATGGAGGTGTGGCCCTGCCGGGCATAGTCCAGCACCCGCTTGATATAGGTCTCGGGGATCGCCGCCTTCTTGGCGGCGCGGATCGCCGCCTTGAGCCCGTCATTGACCGCCGGATCGTAGGCATCCGCCTCGGCCCCGTCCCAGGCCTTGATCGCCGCGAAGAGCCCGTTGAGCATCTGCTCGTGCATCTTGGAACCGGCGACGATGCTGGCCACCTTCTGCTCCTCGATCACCTTCCAGTTGATGAACTGCTCGATATCGGGGTGATCGGCATCGACGATCACCATCTTGGCCGC
>JAGRMU010000256.1:1347-1795 GCA_020441165.1 Sedimentitalea sp. | reverse complement strand
TGATCGCGCCCGCCGCGCGGTCGCCAATCTTCAGGAACCCCATCAGACCCGAGGACTTGCCGCCGCCCGACAGCTTCTCGCCCTCGCCGCGCAGGTGGCTGAAATTGGTGCCGGTGCCGCTGCCATACTTGAAGAGGCGCGCCTCGCGGACCCACAGATCCATGATCCCGCCCTCGTTCACCAGATCGTCCTGCACGCCCTGGATGAAGCAGGCATGGGGCTGCGGATGTTCGTAGGAGGATTTCGACTTGGTCAGCTTGCCCGTCGCATGATCGACATAGAAATGCCCCTGCGCCGGGCCGTCGATGCCGTAGGCCCAGTGCAGCCCGGTGTTGAACCATTGCGGGCTGTTCGGCGCCGCGCGCTGGGTCGCCAGCATGTGGCGCATCTCGTCGAAATAGGCGCGCGCATCCTCTTCGGTGCTGAAATAGCCGCCCTTCCAGCCCCA
>JAGRMU010000256.1:0-1336 GCA_020441165.1 Sedimentitalea sp. | reverse complement strand
CCAGGCCCCGGCGAGCCGGTCGAAGACCTGCTTGGAGGAGGTCTCGCCGCCGGTCTCGACACCCTCGCCCTCGGGCACCGAGCGCCACAGGAACTCGGGCACGTCCTTCTCGCGAACCTTCTTCAGCCGCGCGGGCACGCCGGCCTTGCGGAAATACTTCTGCGCGATCACGTCCGAGGCGACCTGGCTCCAGCTGGCGGGCACCTCGATATCGTCGAGCCGGAACACGATGCTGCCATCGGGATTGCGGATCTCGGACTTGACCCGCGCGAATTCCAGATCGGCATAGGCATCGCGGCCGGATTTGGTGAATTTTCTGTCAATCTTCATGGTGCGCTGCCTCTGTGTTCCAGCATTGTCCTTGTGCCGCGTTCCCGCGACCTGCGCCGTCGTTGGGCGCCCGAAATCCGTTCGGCCGGTTCGACAAAGCTCCAGGGAGTGCACCCGCAAGGCAGGTGCAGTCCGGCGTGCGCACCGGGGTCATCCGCTGGAAAGTCTCCGTCCCGACCTCGTCGCCCCCGTTTCCGATTTCTACCAGATTTAGTGGGTGGCGGCGCGGTAGACACAAACTGACGTATACAGACCCTACGCGTCAATGGAAAATTTGCCCCTTCGCGGCACTCTTTTCGCTTGACCTGCACGAAGCGGCGCAACGCGAGCGAGACTCGGTTGATTCTCGCTTAGGTTGTAAATGCCGCTGCGCCGCACCGCGTCACGCGTTAACCTTCGCCTTTTGGCAAAGCGGTGCCGGGGCTTGACGCGGCCAGTTCATCCTCGCGTCAGCACGATGCCGCGACGCGGCATGGCTTGACACTCCGGCCACGGCCCCCGATCTGTGAAAGGGTCCCGCCCGCGCAATTCGCCGGTCGGGACCGGACAAGGAACCCGCGCGATGCGCCTCGGACACGCCCTTCTGCTGATCCCGCTTGCCGCCTGCGCGGTTCAAGAGGCTCCGACCTCCAGCGGCAAGGCGCGTTTTGCCGAGTATCCCGAGCTGCTGATCGCGGCCTTCGAATCATCCTGCACCGGGCCGGCGCAGACCTTCTCGCGGCCCGAGCGCGACCTGCTGGAATGCCGCGAATACCTGCCGCCCGAGCCCACCGCCGCGATCATCCTGAACTATGACGGCACCACAAAGGATCTGCCGCAACTGGTGGTGCAGTTCCGCACCCGCTCCGATGGCACCGGCTACCTGGTCGAGAACTCCGTCTTTCTCACCGTGCCGCAGAAAAGCGGCCCGCCGCTGCGGATCGAACGCGAGGATGCCCGGCTGAGCCGCACCCTCGACCGGCTCTATCGCCGCGCCGGGGGCACCCCGGTCTAGGTGCCATGGATG
>JAGRMU010000255.1:26742-27836 GCA_020441165.1 Sedimentitalea sp. | reverse complement strand
GGCCGAGGTGCTGATCGTCTCGGAATTCCTGCTCGAGATGATCCGGCCGCTGCTCAAGGACCTACCCTTCCTGACCGCGGTCGTCGTAGCGGGCAGCGCGGAGGACGCGCATCCCGAGTTCGCCGCGTTGGGCGCGCTGATGGGCAAGGCCGCCCCGACCTTCCCGACCGCGCAAACCGATCCCGACGAAACCGCCTTCTGGCTCTATTCCTCGGGCTCGACCGGCGCCCCCAAGGGGGTGCGCCACGTCCATACCAGCCCGGCCTACGTGGCGGACAATTACGGCCGGCACATCCTCGGCATAAGGCATGACGACGTGTGCTTCAGCGCCGCGAAGCTCTTTTTCGCCTACGGGTTCGGCGCCAGCATGGCGGTGCCGATGTCGGTGGGCGCCACGGCGGTGCTGCTGCCGGACCGCCCGACGCCCGGTTCGGTGCTGGCGATGATGAAGCGGTTCCAGCCCACGTTGTTCTTCGGCGTGCCGACGCTCTATGCGGCGATGCTGGCGGAACCGGGCTGCGCGCCGGCGAACGGCTCGGCCCGGTTGCGGCTGTGCGTTTCGGCGGGCGAGGGCCTGCCCGAGCATGTCGGACGGACCTGGGAAAGCCGGATGGGGGTGCCGATCATCGACGGCATCGGATCGACCGAGATGCTGCACGTGTTCCTGTCGAACCGCCCCGGAGACATCCGCTATGGCACCTCGGGGCGCGAGATTCCCGGCTATCGGCTGCGCCTGGTGGACGATGCCGGCCAGGACGTGCCGCAGGGAGAGCTGGGCGAGTTGCTGGTCGCGGGCGGGTCGGCTGGCGACGGCTACTGGAACCAGCGCGACAAGACCCGGCGCACCTTCGCCGGCGAATGGGTCCATACCGGGGACAAGTATTTCAAGGATGCGGAAGGCTACTACCACTATTGCGGGCGCACCGACGACATGTTCAAGGTCAGCGGCAAATGGGTCTCGCCCTTCGAGGTCGAGCAGGCCATCGCCTCGCACCCCTCGGTGCTCGAAGCGGCGGTGGTCGCCCACGAGGACGAGGAAGGCCTGGTCAAGCCCAAGGCCTATGTGGTGCTCAAGTGCCAGGCGCAGGCCGACA
>JAGRMU010000255.1:24924-26559 GCA_020441165.1 Sedimentitalea sp. | reverse complement strand
GGCGCGATCGCCCCGCGCCCCGGCCGATTTCCGCTTCTCCGGGGCCGTCAGGAGGCTGCGGCGGCGTCCTTCTCGCGCTCGGCCCGCGTCTTCCGGCGTTCGATCTGCTTCAGCAAGGTCGCCAGGGTGATCGAGCCATAGGTGGCCAGGGAGAGGTCGTTGATCTCCTTGGTTACCTCGAAAAGTGCCCATTCCTCTTCGGTCGCCTTGGACGGATCGCCCAGCCGGCAGGTGTTCGAGGTGTCCTCGAAGAGGCTGATGATGTCGAGCAGCGTCAGCCGCTTCGCCACGCCGGTGAAGGTATATCCGCCCCCGACCCCGCGCACCGACTGGACCAGCCCGGCGCGGCCAAGCGTGATGAACACCTTGGCCAGGTGGTGCGCCGAGACGCGGTACTTCTCGCCGATATCGGCGGCGGAGATCTGGCGGTCCGGATTGGCGGCAAGTTCGATCAGGGCGTAGATGGCGAGGCGGCTGGCAGTCTGCACATTGGCTCCTTAATCTGGCACGCGCGGTCCCGGGGCGGTCATTCGTCCAGGCTCATCTCGAGCTGGATGAACGGGCCGGCGACCATGCCTTCACTTCGAAAAAACGACATGTGCAGCGGGTTCTGCCGCTGCACCATGGTGCGCACCTTGGCGATGCCGATCTTGCGGAACTCGTCGCACATCGACTGGAACAGCGCCTCGGCGATACCCATCTGGCGGTGGTCCGGGTCGACCGAGACGGCGAAGATCCACCCGCAGGGGTCCGAGCCGAACTCCCAGCCGCGCACCTCGCCGACGATCAGGCCGAGGATCCGGTCCCCGGCCCTTTCCGCCGATTCGGCGACCAGGAAGAACCGTTCCTCGACATGGCGCGAGGCGTAGCGTTCGAAGATGTCCTGCCAGTAGTCCGGCTTGGGCTGGCCGGTGATCCGCGCGTCGAGATCGACGACGCGGTCCAGGTAGTCGGAACTGGCCCGGCTGATCTTCAGCGCGGGAGCGGCGGCGTTCCTGGGTTTGTCGCTCACGTCACGGATCCTCGATCATTGCCGGCCAAGGGCGTTCCGGCAGGCCGGCATCGCCCTCGCCCGCGTAGATAGGGCGCGTCCCTGTTCGATTGCAACCAAGGGAACCCCCTGGTCGCGGCATTGCGGCCTGAATGTCCTTCTCTTCCGGGCCGGCGCAAGATTTTCCTATACGGCGGAGTTCATAATAGGTATATTAGTACCAAAATAGATAAATAGCCACCGAAAACAGCAGCGGGTTGCCGGAATGAAGCATGTCGTGTCCCTCAAGATCAATGGCCGCGCCGCCGAGGAGCTGGTGCCGGACAACCTGCTGCTGATCGACTTCCTGCGCGAGAGGCAGGGCCTGACCGGGACCAAGAAGGGCTGCGACGGTGGCGAATGCGGCGCCTGCACCGTGCTGATCGACGGCAAGCCGAGGCTCTCCTGCCTCACCCTGACCGCAAGCTGCGATGGTCGCGCGGTCGAGACCATCGAGGGCCAGTCGACGGGCGGCCGCCTCTCGGCGCTGCAACGGGCGTTTCACGAGAACCTCGGGGCGCAATGCGGGTTCTGCACGCCGGGGATGATCATGGCCGCCGAGGCGCTGCTGCGCGACAACCCGAGGCCCTCGGTCGACCAGATCA
>JAGRMU010000255.1:24556-24857 GCA_020441165.1 Sedimentitalea sp. | reverse complement strand
GCCGCCGCCGGTGTCCCGTCATGAACCGCCCCGCCGGACATGAGATCGTGGGCCGCCCCGTGCCGCTGGTGGACGGCATCGAGAAGGTCACCGGACGGGCCAGGTTCACCGCGGACCTCGATGCGCGCGGCGCCCTGGTGGGACGGATCCTGCGCTCGCCGGTCAGCCACGGGCGCATCCTGCGCGTCGACACCTCCCGCGCCGAGGCGCTGGACGGCGTGGTGGCGGTGGTGACCGGGCAGGATTGCGACAAGACCTATGGCGTGATCCCCATCGCGATGAACGAATATCCGCTGGCCCG
>JAGRMU010000255.1:0-24488 GCA_020441165.1 Sedimentitalea sp. | reverse complement strand
ACGGCCGAGGCGGCGCTGGCGCTGATCGCGCTCGAGATCGCGCCGCTGCCGGCTTGCCCGACGCCCGCCGAGTCCCGCGCGCCCGATGCGCCGCTGCTGCACGACGACAAGCCCGGCAACCTGGAGCGCGAGGTGCATCACAGCTTCGGCGATCCGGCGCGCGGCTTTGCCGAGGCCGATCTGGTGCGCGAGGAAAGCTTCGACTGCGCCGAGATCAACCACGCCCAGATGGAGCCCCATGCCGCGCTGGCCGAGTACGACCCCGAGCGCGAGCGCCTGACGCTGCATTCGGTGACGCAGGTGCCGTTCTACGTGCATCTGACCCTCGCGCGCTGCCTGGACATGGACAGCTCGCGCATCCGCGTCGTGAAGCCCTTCGTCGGCGGCGGCTTCGGCGCCCGTACCGAGACGCTGAACTTTGAGATCATCGCGGCGCTGCTGGCGCGCAAGGCGGGCGGCAAGGTGATGATGCACCTCACCCGCGAGGAGAGTTTCCTGACCCATCGCGGTCGGCCGCGCACCCAGGTCAGGCTGAAGATCGGGCTCAGCCGGGAGGGACGGATCACCGCCGTCGAATGCGAGGCGGTGATGAGCGGCGGCGCCTATGCCGGCTATGGCATCGTCACCATCCTTTACGCCGGGGCGCTGCTGCACGGGATCTACGCCATCGAGAACATCAAGTACGACGGCTACCGGGTCTATACCAATCAGCCGCCCTGCGGGGCGATGCGCGGGCATGGCACGGTGGACGTGCGCCACGCCTTCGAGGCGATGCTCGACCGGATGGCGCGCGACCTGGGGCTCGATCCCTTCGCGCTGCGCCGGGCCAACCTGCTGACCGCGCCGCTCTTCACCCCGAACGGGCTGATGGTCAATTCCTACGGCCTGGGCGAGTGCCTCGACAAGGTCGAGGCGGCCAGCGGCTGGGCCGAGCGCAAGGGCAGGCTGGGCCGCGGCAAGGGCCTCGGGATGGCCTGCTCGCACTACGTGTCGGGCGCGGCCAAGCCGGTGCACTGGACCGGCGAGCCCCATGCGGTGGTCTCGATGAAGCTCGATTTCGACGGCGGCATCACCGTGCTGACCGGTGCCTCGGACATCGGGCAGGGCTCGAGCACCATCGTCGCGCTGGCCGCCGCCGAGGTGATCGGCATCGATCTCGGCCGGGTCCGCGTGGTGGCCAATGACAGCGTGATCACCCCCAAGGACAATGGCTCGTATTCCAGCCGGGTGACCTTCATGGTGGGCAATGCCGCCATCGAGGCAGCGCGCGCCATGCGGGCCAAGCTGATCGACGCGGCGGCCGAATTGCTGGATGCCGACCCGGCCGACGTGGACTGCGCCGGCGAGACCTTTTTCGTCAAGGGCAGCTCGCAATCCGAGCTGGGCTTTCACGACGTCGCCATCGCTGCCCTCGCCAAGGAGGGCACGATCACCGTCAAGGGCACCTTCACCACGCCCATCGAGGCGCAGGGCGGCAAGCATCGCGGCGGCGCGGTGGGATCGACCATGGGCTTCTCCTATGCCGCGCAGGTGGTCGAGGTCAGCGTCGACGAGGCCACCGGGCAGATCAGCGTCGATCACGTCTGGGCGGCGCTCGATTGCGGTTTCGCCATCAACCCGCTGGCCGTCGAGGGCCAGATCGAGGGATCGGTCTGGATGGGCATGGGGCAGGGGCTCTGCGAGGAGACCACCTATCTCGACGGTCTGCCCGCGCATTCCAACCTGACCGACTATCGATTTCCGACCATCGCCGACTCGCCCCCGATCGACGTGCAGATCGTCGAGAGCATCGATCCGCTCGGCCCGTTCGGCGCCAAGGAGGCCGGCGAGGGGGCGCTGTCGGGCTTCCCGCCGGCGCTGGTCAACGCGGTGGCGGATGCCATCGGGCTGGACGCCAATGTCCTGCCGCTCACTCCCGACCGGGTGCTCGAGGCGCTGATCAGGCAGCGCCGATCCCAAAGACGCAAGGAGGCCGCGGAATGACCGAAGCCCTGCCCGATTTCGCACTCGCCCGACCCGCCACGGTCGACGAGGTGATGGCCGCGCTGCAGGGCGCGCCCGGGGCCGCTCTTCTGGCCGGCGGCACCGACATGATGGTGCGCATCCGCAAGGGCCTGGCCGCGCCGGGAACGGTGATCGACCTGTCGGGCATCGGTGAGCTCGACGGGATCGAGCGCAGCGAGGCCGGGCTGCGGATCGGCGCCGGCGTGACGCTGGACCGGATCGAAGACACGGCGGAGATCGCGCGCGATTATCCGGCGCTCGCCCGGGCGGCCGCGACCGTGGCCGGTCCCAGTCACCGCACGGTGGCGACGCTGGGCGGCAATCTCTGCCTCGATACCCGCTGCGTCTATTACAACCAGAGTCACTGGTGGCGGCAGTCCCACGATTTCTGCCTGAAATACAAGGGCGATACCTGCCATGTCGCCCCCCAGGGGAATCGCTGCCGGGCGGCGTTCAGCGGCGACCTGGCGCCGGCGCTGATGGTCCACGATGCCGCGCTGGAAATCGCCGGACCCGAAGGTCGGCGGCGCGTGAACTTGAGCGATTTCTACGTCGAGGACGGGGCGGCGCATCTGGCGCTCGGGCCGCAGGAGATCGTCGTCGCGGTTCATCTGCCCGGCGGCGGGCGCGTGTCCGACTACCGGAAGATCCGCGTGCGCCAGGCCGTCGATTTCCCGCTGGCCGGGGTCGCCGTGGCCCGCGACGACAGCGGTGACGGCGTGCGTCTGCTGGTGGCCGTGACCGGTACCAATTCGCGGCCCCTGATGATTGAGCCCATCGAGCTGCCCCCCGGGGCGGCGGCCGACGAGGCGGTCTTTGCGGCGCTCGACAAGCGCGTGCAGAAAGCCGTGTCGCCGCAGCGCACGACCCTGATCGCCCCGCATTACCGGCGCCTGTCGGCCGCCGCGCTGGCGGTGCGGATGGCCCGGGAACTGCTATGAATGACGACGCTCCGGGGGTGTCGTGGCAGGCCGAGGACGGGCTGCATGTCGACACCCGCGGGCTGGCGCCGCCCGATCCGCTGATCGCGGTGCTCTGGCACCTGTCGCAGCCCGGTCAGGAGGGGCCGGTGATCGCGCATTTCGACCGCAACCCGGTGCATCTTTATGCCGAGTTGGAGCGGCTCGGCTGGGGGCATGAGCCCGCGGAGCCCGGCCCCGACGTGGTCACGCTCGTGCTGAGACCGATCGAATGAGCATGGCCGGCGGGTTCCTTGGCGGCGCGCATGACCGGCTTCTGCCCGCGTCGATCCCGTTCCGGTTCTTCCTCTCCGCCGCCGGCTTCCAGGTCCTCGCCTGGGCGGCGCTGCTTGTTGCCGCCGGCGAGGTTCCCGGGTTTCGGGGGGGTACCGGACCGGTGCTGGCGGCCATCCACCTTCTGACCCTGGGCGTGCTGGCGATGACCGCCATCGGGGCCAGCCTGCAGCTTTTCCCCGTGGTGACGCGGCGGGCGCTGACCCGCCACTGGCCGGGGCATTTGGTCTTCGCGCTGATGCTCGTCGGCGTGAGCCTGCTCTGCTGGGGGATGGGCGCACACCGGATCGCCGCGATGCAATTGGGCGCGGCCCTGACCGGCACCGGGCTTGCCGGCTTCGCGCTGGTCACCGCCGGCAATCTGCGCGGCGCCTCGGCGATCCCGGCGGTCGCCGCCCATGGCTGGCTGGCGATGGCGTCGCTGCTTGTCGTGGCGGGCCTGGGCGTGCTGCTCGTGTGGGATTTCGCGGACGGGTTTCTCGCCGGCCACGGAGCGATTGCGACCCTGCACCTGGTGTTGGCGATCTTCGGGTTCATGGGGCTACTGGCGTTCGGGCTGAGCCTCGTCCTGATCCCGATGTTCGCGCTCTCGCGCAGCCTGCCGAAGGGTCCGGACTGGGGCCAGCTGGCCCTGGTGGCACTGGCGCTTGTCCTGGTCGCGGCGTCGAACCTGCCCGGCGCGTCCTGGCTGTTCTGGCCAGCGCTCGCCGCAGGGCTCGGTGCCGCGGGGCTGCATCTGTGGCTGATGGCCACCACCATGAAACGCCGCATGCGCAAGCGGCTGGGGTTGTCGTTCCGGCTGATCCGCGCGTCCTGGGGGCTGCTGGTCCTCGGCCTGTTGCTGATCGCCGCCTGGGGCGCGGGGGCGCCGATCCCGAACGCGCCGGCGCTGATCGTCTTCGTGCTGCTGGCGGGATGGCTGCTGACCTTCCTCTGCGGGGTCTTGCAGCGGATCCTGCCGTTTCTGGCGTCGATGCATGCCGCCGGCAAGTCAGGGCTGCCGCCGCTGCTCTCGGACCTGGCCGGCGAAGGGCCGCTGAACCTGCACGCGTCCTGCCATTTCCCGGCGCTTGTCCTCTGCGCGGCGGGCATCCTGCTCGACCAGCCGATGCTGATCCGGCTCGGCGCGGCGCTGGGTGTCGTCGGGGCGGCGGGGTTCGCGGTTTTCGCGCTCCGGATCGCCGCGAAACTCCGCCGGACCGTCCCCGCCGGCTGACCGTTCCGGGCTGCTTCCGGACGACCTCGCCCCTTGCAAAATCAAAATAGGTATTGTAGTACTAAAATAATTAAATAGAGCATCAGGACAGGACCGGCAAGATGACCTTCTCCAGCCGCACCGCGCAACTGCTTCACGAGGATCACCAGCAGACCATCGTCGTGATCGAGTCGCTCGACCAGATGATCGCCCGGGCGCGCAAGGGGCCGCCCGACACGGCCGATCCGGCGGTGCGCAAAACGCTGGGCGAGGCCTCGGGCGCGATCATCGAGGAAATCAACCAGCATTTCGCCTTCGAGGAGGATGAGCTTTTCACCCGTCTCGAGGAGATGGGCGATGTCGGCATCGGCGAGCATCTGCGCGGCGAACACGCCGCGCTGCTGCCTTTGGGCCAGGCCCTCGACGAGAAGGCGCGCAAGGCGCTGGACGAGGGGTTCTCCGACCAGAGCTGGGCGAGCTTCCGCGACACCGCCGCGGAACTGATCGAGCGCATGTTCACTCACATCCAGAAGGAGGAGATGGCGCTGCTGCCGGCGCTCGAGGAACTGCTGGACGCGGAGACCGACATGCAGCTCTCCACCGCCTATTCCGAAGCCCACTGAGATCCGGGAGGCCCGATCCATGCCAGACACGCAGATCACGACGACGACCAGACCCCTCTCGGCAAAGGACCTCGAACCGGTCATCGCCATCGACAAGGCCGCCTCGGGCATCTCGCGCCGCGGCTATTACGAAAAGCGCCTCGCGGCCGCGACCGACAACCCCCGCGACTACGTGTTCGTGGGGGTGTTCGAGGGCGACGAGCTCGCCGGCTTCGCCTTCGCGCGGCTGGACAAGGGCGCGTTCGGCAAGAAGGGCGCGACCGCGACGCTCGACGCGATGGGGGTCCGGCCCGACCGCGAGGTCCAGGGGATCGGCCAGCAACTGCTCGGCGAGGTCGAGGTCATCCTGCGCCACAAGGGCGTCTCGACGCTGGGCAGCCAGGTCGACTGGAGCCATTGGCCGCTGCTGAGCTTCCTTGCGCATCGCGGCTTTGCCATGGGCTCGAGCGTCATCCTCGCGCGGAGCACCGAGGCGGTGCCCTACCGGCTCGAGGTGCCCGACGAGGAGGCCGAGCCGCTGGAGGTCGATTTCAGCTCGCCCGAGGGCGATGATCCCGGCGCCCTGTCGCGCGACCGGATCCCGGTGCGCGCGATGACCGACAAGGACCTCGCCAAGGTCATCGCGATCGACCGCGCCAACACCGGCAACGACCGGTCCGCCTATTTCACCCGCAAACTCGAGGAGATCCTGCAGCAGAGCGGCGTGCGCGTGTCGCTGGTCGCCGAGGAGGACGGGTTTCCCGTCGGCTTCATCATGGCGCGGGTGGATTTCGGCGAGTTCGGCCATACCAGCGCCGAGGCAGTGATGGATTCGATCGGCGTCGATCCGGGTTTCCAGCACCAGGGCATCGGCGATGCGCTGATGGCCAAGCTGATGATGAGCCTCGGCGCGCTGCAGGTCGAAAGCGTGCGCACCGAGGTCGCGTGGAACGACACGGCGCTGATCGGCTATCTCGACCGGATGGGCTTTGCCCCCACGCAGCGGATCGCGCTCTCCAAGACGCTCTGACGAAATCGAGGCGACGGCGGTTCCAGGGCGTCCGTCGCCTGCCTGTCGACCGTCCTCCGGGATTATCGTCCTTGACCGAAACGCTCTGCCAGCGACCGTAGACCCTGTCCAGTGAGCGGCCGCCGAACGCCAGATCGAGATGTCCTGCCGGAACCGCTCCACCCTCGGCGCAAAGGATCGCGCCCGAACCGGGGCCGGGCGCGATCTGGGACCATTCCTCAGCAGAAATGGATGGCTCCGACGCGGCGTGTCGGTCTGCTCAGTGCAACGCGTCGTATTTGGCCTGCAGCTCGTCCTCGGTCTCCTCCCAGTCGGGGTTGGGAATGATGCAGGCCTCGGGGCAGACCAGCTTGCATTGCGGCTCGTCCTCCTCGCCCACGCATTCGGTGCATTTCATCGGATCGATGATGTAGATCGGATCGCCCGCGGTGATCGCCTCGTTCGGGCAGACCGGTTCGCAGGCGTCGCAGGCAGTGCAGGGGTCGATAATCATCAGTGCCATTGTGGGTGCTCCTTCTTCTCGCTTGTCTCAGGATGCCTTGAGCATCTGTCCGCTGGTCACGAGCTTCTCGTGGCGGAACGCGCCCCAAAGCGCCGCGCCGATGGCGCCGGCATAGATCGAGTTCGGGTCGTTCGCGACTTCGGCTTCGACCCCCTTCATCTTGGCGAGCTGCTCGCGCAGCGCCTGGCAGAGACCCTCGTCCTGCGCCAGCCCGCCGGTCATCATGATCAGATCGTTCGTCACACCGATCGATTTCAGCAGCCGCGCCAGGCGGCTGGCCATGGACAGGTGGATCCCCTTGAGGATGTTGGGCGCGGTGATCCCGCGCGAGACCATGTTGATCACGTCGGTCTCGGCCAGCACCGCGCAGATCGACGAGACCTCCTCGGGATCGTCGGCCTTCAGCGACAGGCTGCCGATCTCGTCCTGGGCGATCCCCAGGTAGCGCGCGATGTTCTCGAGGAACTGCCCCGAGCCCGAGGCGCACTGACTGGTCATCTTGTAGTTGGTGACCTTGCCCTTGTCGTCGGTGATCATCGCGCGCCCGTGCAGCGCGCCGCAATCGAGGATCGCGCCGGTTTTCGGGTTGAGGAACCGCGCCCCGCGCGCGTGGCTCGTCATCGAGTAGAAGTGCCCGGTGTGGAAGGGGATCGCCTCGCCCTCGCCGGTGGTGGCGACATAGTCGATATCGTCCTCGGTCAGCCCGGCATCCTCGAGCGCCTGGTCGAAGGCCTCGCGCGACAGCTGCATCGGATCGCGCTGGCGGATCCGCAAGGTGCAGCGCGCCAGCCACTCTTCCTTGCCGTCCTCGACCCGAAAGATCACCACCTTGACGGCGCCGGTGCCCACGTCAACTCCTGCGGTCAGTGTCATGCGTCCAGTCCTTCCATGCGGCCCTCGGCGGCGCGGCGGGCGAATTCGGCGCCACCCAGCGCACCGGTATAGATCGAGTCCGGGTTGATGTTGATGGTCACGTCGCCGTAGTTCTCGGCGATCAGCTTCTTGAGCTCGCGCACCGCCGCCTCGTTCTTGGCGACGCCGCCGGTAAAGGTCATCTGGTCGGCCACCCCGCCCGAGCGCGACAGGATCGAGATCGCCCGCAGGATGATCGCCCGGTGCAGGCCGGCCAGGATGTCCTCGCGCTTTTCCCCCAGCGCCAGCCGGTCGCGCAGCTCGGCGCCGGCGAAGACCGTGCAGGTCGAGTTGATCCGCGCCGGCTTGGACGATTTCATCGCCAGCGGCCCCAGCTCGTGCAGGCCCATGTTCATCTCGTCGGCGATATAGCCCAGGTAGCGGCCGCAACCGGCGGCGCAGCGGTCGTTCATCTGGAAGTTCTCGACGATGCCGCGCGGGTCGACCTGGATGCCCTTGGTGTCCTGACCGCCGATATCCAGCACCGTGCGGGTCTTGGGATACATCATGTGCGCGCCCAGCCCGTGGCAGAGGATCTCGGAGCGGATGTGTTCCTTGGAGAAGGGCAGCGTCACCCGGCCATAGCCGGTCCCGACCAGATAGGTCTCCTCCAGCTCGATCCCCAGCGCATGCTCGGCCTTCTTGCCCAGAACGCTGGCGGCATCGGTCTTTTCCTTGGACACCCGCTGCAGCGCGTTCTTGAACTTCTCGTCCAGGCTGCCCGAGGGCGGGCGGTTTTCCACCGCGATGATCGACTTGTCGTAAATGTTCAGCAGCACGTCATAGGGCACGCCGGACTCGCGCCCGACCTCTTCGGCCAGCGCCAGATAGCGCGAGCCGGCGATATCGCGGAAGAAGTCCGACTTGCGGTCGGCATCCGGCGCATACATGGCCGGAGCCTCTGCGCGCAGGCGGCGGAACACCTCGGCGAGCGCTGCTTTCACGCCTTCGCCGATCTTCTCGAACCGCTCGCCGCGCACCAGCCGGGTGCAGGTTTCCTCCAGATCGGTCAGCTGCTCGAGGAACTGCTCCAGCCGGAACGAGCGTTCGAGCGCGCCGAGGAACTCCTCGACCTGATCGCCCAGCGTGCCCGCGGCGCCGAACTCGCGCCGGAAGAGGGTGAAACGGGCGTCGATCTTGGCCTCTTCGGTGGCCACCGAGCAGGCGGTTTCGTAGTTCGAGCGCGAGTTGGTGATGCCGCGCCCCAGGACAGTCTCGTCCTCGTCCAGCAGAACCGCCTTGGTGGTGGTCGAGCCCAGGTCGATGCCTACGAAGGTTTTCATGCCGCCGCTCCTTTTCCGCTGCGCTTCTGCTCGACCATCTGGAAATAGCTTTCCAGGCGGTTCTTGACGTTGGCGGCCGAGAAATAGCGCGGATCGACCAGGTCGGTCTCGATGAAGGCCGCCGGCTTGCCGGTGCGCTTTTCCACCTCGCGCATGATCAGAAGCTGCCCGGCCGAGAAGCTGTTGCAGCTCTTGATCGAGTTGATCAGCAGCCCGTCCGCCTCGTATTCGTTGATGTAGTTGCACAGCATGTCGATGCGCATCGGCAGGCTGCGGTTGGTGTAGACGCCGAGGCAGTATTCGGCGAGCGACTCCAGCGGCCGGTCGGGATCGTGCCGGAAGCCGAAATCATAGGTGCCGCCGACCTTGGTATAGCTCGAGGCCACCACCGTCGCGCCCTCGTCATAAAACATCTTCCAGAACTGGCGGAACGAGGTGTAGTTGGGCGGCCCCTCGACCACGAGGCGATATTTCTCCTCGGCCATCGGCCCGTCGGGGGTGACCGGGCCGAGACCCTTGGCCAGCCGCTCGTCCACTTCCTCGCGCAGGAAGCGGTAATACTCGATGGCATCGTCCGTGCCGCGGAACGCGCCGAAGATCGGGCCGATATAGTAGATCCCGCCGAAATAGGCGTCGATGGGCGAGGGCTTGTTCTTGCCGGTCTGCAGGATGTAGACCAGATCGTCCTCGGCCTGGGCCGATTTCTTCAGGTACTCGCGAAGTCGGTCGATGTCGAACTTGACGCCCGAGACCTGCTCCAGCGTCGGGATCACGTCCTCCTTGAGCTGCTTGACCATGTACTGGATCATGTTCGGCGTGACCTTGCCGTCGGCCATGTAGGGGGTCTGCAGGAAGATGGTCGGGCACTTGTACTGCTCGCGCAGAAGCTCGAACCATTTCAGGAAGGTGAAGCAGCCGGTGTAGGACAGCAGCAATACGTCCGGGTCGGGCAGCTTCTTGCCGTTGGGCCCGATATTGCCCTTCATCATCATGCCGATGTCGGATTTCACATAGGTGCAGACGTCCTCGGAATGGCCGGCGCGTTCGGCTTCCATGATATAGGCGCCGCTCTGCTTGCGCAGGCCGCTCTGGATGGCGTTGACCTCGGGCAGGTTGTTGACCAGGTCGAAGCACATGATGAGCTCGTTGAGGTTGCCCGGCACGAAGGTCGAGGCGACCTTGGCCCCGGTTTCCGGCGCCTGGGTCAGACGATCGTAATGCGCAGCCATCATCTGCTTCTGCTTGATCATCGAGGCGTCCTTGAGAACGTCCTGCGGTTGGGCTTTCACGACAGAGGGTTTCATGCTGCGCTCCACAATTTGATCGAGTCCACGAAGGTTCCGGCCTGTTCCCGGATCGGCTGCATCTGCCCCGAGTTCTCGGCGTATTTGAACGCGATGTAGGGGATGCCGGCCTGCTTCAGCACGTTCTGCAGGATCGGCCGGTCCAGCAGCGCGGGATCGCAGAAGCTGGTCGAGGCGAAGATCACCCCCTCGGCGCCCGTGGCCTTGACCGCGCGGACCAGGAACTGGCCTTTCTCGACCTGGTTGGGCTCGTATTTGGCGGCCGTCGACATGGATCGGTGCAGGAAGGCCTGGCTCAGGTTGTGCACGGGATCGCCTTCCGTCGGCACGTCCCCGATCAGCCAGCGGCTGACCAGCACGAAGTCGTCGTCGACGATGTAGCAGCCCGACAGCTCCAGCGACTTGATCAGGTTCAGGGGCGGCTGTTCGCAGAACATGCCGGTCAGGATCACGCGGGAGTTGTCCTTCAGCGGGCGTTCTTCGGCCGCGGCCGCGGCGATGTAGTCGCGCACCACCTTGGTATGCTCCTCGACCGGCAGGACCAGCCCCGCCCGGATCACCAGATAGGCCTCGGAGGCGGGCGCCTGCCAGGGCTTCTGGGCGCGCAGGGCGTAGAGCTCCGCGATGGCGCGGCGGTTCTCGTTGTAGACCTCGATCGAGGCGCGGATGTCGTCGTCGGTGATCTCGTGCCCGGCGATCTCTTCCAGATCGTGCAGCAGCTCGCGCATCTCGCCGGTGTAGAACACGCCGCCGATCTCGTCCTTGTAGGTCTGGGGCACGTCGAAATACTTGGAATAGACATGCGGGAACATGGTCTTCCACATGCCCGACAGGTTGCGGATCACGTCGCAGATCGACGGGAAAAGCATCCCGTCCACGAAATCGAGCCGGCCCGAGACGCCCAGCTCGACCGTCGAGCGCGGGATCCGGCAGATGTAGCTCTGGTAATAGGCGTCGCCGTGGATCACTTCGAGGTTGTCGCCCCCGCCCATGATCCCCAGCGGCAGCATCCCGGCGGCGTGGATCAGCTCGCGCGGGACATAGATCGGCATGTAGCCGATCACCTTGCGGCCCGGCTTGGCCTTCTTCCACTCGCGGGCCGAGGTGAAGTTCAGATCGTCGAAAAGGTCTTCGCAATAGGCGACGATTTCGGAAACGGTTTTTCCAGTCATCTGTTTTCCCACTTGGCAGAGCGCTTGGCGAGAAAGGCCTGAAGGCCTTCCAGGGCGTCACGGGTTGACATCAGTTGGTCGAGATAGAGCGCCTCGACCTCGTCGAGACGGGTGGCGATCCGGCGGGTGAACCCGGCGCGGGCGGCGCGCACCGCGAGGCGCAGCGAGCTGGCGCTTTTCGGTTTCAGGTGCTCCTCGACCCAGGCCAGCGCCGCCGCTTCGGGGTCGGCATCGACCGCATCGACCAGCCCGGCGCGCAACGCCTCCTCGGCGTCGATCGAGCGGCCGGAATAGAGCAGATCCTCGGCCATCGCCTGGCCCATGCGCTCGGGCATCAGGCAGGAGGCGGCGGGCGCGAACACGCCCAGCATCATCTCGGGCTGGCCGAACCTGGCGCCCGGGGCGGCAATGATTCGGTGCCCCGCAAGCGCCACCTCGAGGCCACCGCCCAGGCATTGGCCGCGCACCGCCACCAGGACGGGAAGCGGAAACTCCAGCAGCCGGCGCACCAAGGCGTGCAGCGCCTTCAGCATCGCCGCGCAGCTTTCCGGCAGATGTTCCTCGACCGAGGCGCCGAAGCTGAAATGGGGCCCTTCCGCCTCGATCAGCACGGCGATCAGGTCGCGCTCCTCCGCCGCCCTGGTCAGGGCCGCGTCCAGCGCCGCGATCATCTCGGCGTCGACGATATTGGCCTTGGGCCGGTTCAGCCGGAGGCGCTGCACGGCTCCGCCCAGTGCCGGCGTTATGCCGAGCACATCGCTCATTTGCGCACGCCCGGCATCATGCTGTCGATAAACTCCTGAGTCCATCTGGCACCCTCGGCCAGTTCCTTGCGCAGCAGCGCGAAGTCGACTTCGCGTCCCACCTCGCGATTGCCTTCGTTGAAGGCGCGGAAGCCCATGTTGGCCTCGGTCATCATGTTGCCGCCCAGCCAGGCGCGCGAGTTCTCCTTGTTCATGTTCCAGGCGTTGAGCTTGGGCTTGCGCAGCTCCTCGACCGATTTAGTGGTGCAGTCGGGGAAGGTCAGCAGCAGCTTGCCGCACAGCTCGTCGACCTTCGCATCGAGGGCGCCAAGGTCGATCTCGCCACGCTTGAGCAGCGCCTTGCCTTCGGTCAGCGCCTCGCCCTCCTTCATCTCGCCATGCAGCAGCCGGCCCCAGTCGTCGGTGACATAGCGGGTCTCGACCAGCGGGTTGGCGACGTATTTTCCGTCGACCTTCAGCCCCGGCACGATGTCGGTCAGGATGCCGACGCGATGCGCCTTCTGGGCGGTGAAGCTCTCGCAGAGCACGCCCGAGTTCATCGCCAGCTCGCAGCCTATCATCACCGGCAGGAAATCGGTCGAGCCGCCGATCGCCGCCGACCCGTGCTTGGGGCCGGCCTGGCCGAAGCGCGCCAGGTCCTGCGCGACCGAGAAGTCGCAGGCCATGCCGATCTCCTGGCCGCCGCCGATCCGCATGCCGTTCACCCGGCAGACCACCGGTTTGTCGCAGCCAAGGATCGCCGAGACCATATCGTTGAAGAGCCGCATGTACTGGCGGTATTCGTGCGGGCGCCCGGCGTAGTACTCGGCGTATTCCTTGGTGTTGCCGCCGGTGCAGAAGGCCTTGTCGCCCGCCGCGGTGAACACCACCGCATTGACGTCGCGCATGTTCGAGGCGGCGCGGAAGGCCAGGATCACCGATTTCACCATGTCGGTGGTATAGGAGTTGTACTGCGCCGGGTTGTTGAGGATGATCCAGGCGTTGTAGAGGCCCTCGGCCATCGTCCCGTCGGGCAGTTTCGCCGGGCGCTTCTCGAAAATGACCTGATCGGTCATCGCCTCGCGGATCTTCTCGGGCACCAGGTCGTGCGACACGAATTGAAAGCTCTGATAGTTCACTTCCCGTCTCTCCTTCTTCAGTCTTAGGGCACCAGGATCTGGCGGCGCAGGAGTTTGCCGTCATGGACGGCGCGAAAAACCTCGTTGATCTCGTCCAGCGGGCGTTGCTCGACGAAGGGGTCCAGCTTGACCTTGCCACTGGTCACCAGTTCCAGCGCCCCGGGATAGAGCTCGGGCGGGCAGCCCCAGTTGCCCAGAAGCCTGGCGTGGAAGGCCATCAGGTTCGACAGCCGCACCTCGACCTTGTCCATGGTGAAGCCGACCACGCACATGGTGGCGCCGTGGTTCAGCAGGCCGAACGCGGTCAGCTGGCCGGCAGCGGTGCCCGAGCATTCCATGATGATCCACTCGGACGGGCGCAGGCCGTTGGCCTTGGCGAAGCCCGCGATTTCGCCCTTCAGGCTGCGCGGGTCATGCTCGCGCGCGTTGAGCGCGAGCGCGGCACCGTGGTCCGTGATCGTCTGCAGCTTCCCGGGGACCACGTCGATGGCCACCACCGTGGCGCCCAGGGCAGCGGCGACCTGCACCGCATAGCCGCCGACGCCGCCGATGCCGTTGACGATCACCAGATCGCCCTGGGAGACGCCGGCCTGAACCGCCGCCTGGTAGGGCGTGGTCAGGGCGTCGGCGACGACAGAGACGTCGGCCAGCGACAATCCGACGGCGGCCAGCTTGTCGGTGTCGACCGGGCAGAGCCCGCGCGCCGGCACCGTGATGTGGCTGGCGAATCCTCCCTGGATGTCGTTGCCCGGCATCTTCTGCGCCCGGCAGATGGTCGCCTTGCCGCGCTTGCAGGCATCGCAGTCGCCGCAGGGCATGACCGCGGGCACGATCACCGTCTGGCCCAGCCAGTCCGTCGCGCCCGCTCCGGCGGCGCTGACCACGCCGCTGATCTCATGGCCCAGCACGAGGGGCAGGGCGTGATTGGTGCGCACACCGTCATAATAAAATCCGAGATCGGTATGGCAGACGCCGCAGCCCGCGATCTCGACGATCACCTCGCCGGCGCCGGGGGCGTCCGGTTCGAACGTCTCGCGCTGCAGCGGGGCGTCGCCTGAAACCATCATCCAGCGTCTGGGCATCTGCATCTTCCCTCGGGTTCGGCTTTCCATCGATCGTGCGTTTTCGCCGTGTTGACAGGGCCGGCGATCTTTATTACCGTAAATAGGTACTGTAATACTGAATTAACGTCAACACCCAATTCCGACCCGCCACAGCAAGCCTCGCCGAGACCCGGCCCCAGCGCAGGAACGAGACGTCCCATGACCGAAATCCCAGGAAGTTCGAGAAACATCTCCTTCGCCATCGTCGGCACCGGCGGCGCCGGGGCGATCACCGCAGGTTCGCTGCTGCTGGAAGCGGCGGGCAAGGCCGGATGGTACGGCCTGCTCACCCGCTCGGTCGGCCCGCAGATTCGCGGTGGCGAGGCGGCGGCGCTGGTCCGGCTCAGCACCGCCTCCGCGGCCTGCATGTCCAAGGAATTCGACATCCTGGTGGCCATCGACTGGAAGAACGCCGACCGCTTCATCGGCGCGATGCCGGTGGCGCCCGGCGGGCTGGTGATCTGCGACCCCGAGGCCGGCCCGCCGCCGCGCGCGGTGCGCGAGGCCGACTGCACGCTGATCGAATGCCCGATCGGGGAGCTGGCCAAGTCGGTGCAAGGCGGGCGTGAGAACATGATCGCAACCGGGCTGGTGGCACAGCTGATTGGCATGCCGATGGACGAGCTGAGTGCGGTGGTCCTGGAGATGCTGAAGTCCAAGGGCGAGGCGGCCCAGCAGGCAAGCCTCGCCTGCCTGCGGATCGGGGCCGAGGCGGCAGCCGCCTTCGGCCAGAGCCGCCCGCTGGCAGCGCCGCGACCGCATGATAGCAAGCGCTGGCTGATCACCGGCAACGAGGCCATCGGCCTCGGCGCGATGCGCGGCGGCGTGCGATTCGCCGCTGCCTACCCGATCACCCCGGCCACCGAGGTTCTGGAATACCTCGCGCCGGCGCTGGCCGCGACCGGCGGTGCGCTGGTCCAGGCCGAGGACGAGCTGGCCTCGATCAACATGATCATCGGCGCCTCCTTCGGGGGGCGGCCCTCGATCACCGCGACCTCGGGGCCGGGCCTTTCGCTGATGATGGAGAGCCTCGGCCTAGCCGCCGCGTCGGAGACGCCGCTGGTGGTGATCGACGTGATGCGCGTCGGCCCCTCGACCGGCATCGCCACGAAATCCGAGCAATCCGACCTCAACATCGCGGTCTACGGCTTTCACGGCGATGCGCCGCATGTGGTCGTCGCGCCGCTCAGCGTCTCCGACTGCGTGCTCTGCGGGCAATGGGCGATGCATCTCGCCGAGACCCTGCAAACCCCGGTCATCGTGCTCTCGGACCAGTCCATCGGCCAGGCGCGGGTGCTGATCGACCGCCCCGCCGACGTCACGTTCCTGACCCGCCGCAAGCCCTTCGTGGCGACCGGCGAGCCCTACCAGCGCTACGCGATCACCGCCGACGGGGTCTCGCCCATGGCGATCCCCGGTCAGCCGGGCGGGCAGTACACTGCCGAGGGCCTGACCCATACCGAGCGCGGATCGCCGTCCAGCGCACGGGTCGACCAGCACGCCCAGATGGTCAAGCGCCACGGCAAAATCGAAAATTTCGATTTTGGCGACTACTGGGGCGTCGACGAGGGCGATGGCGCCAGCGACACGGTGATCCTGACCTGGGGCTCGCTGACCGGCGCCGCGCGCGAGGCCATCGACAGCCTCTCCGAGGAGGGCATCCCGGCCCGCCTGATCGCGCTGCGCCAGATCTCGCCCTTCCCCGGCGAGCGGCTGAAGGCGCTTCTGGCGGGCACCCGCCGGCTGCTGATCGTCGAGCAGAGCTTTTCCGGCCAGTTCCATCGCCACGCGCGCGCGCATATCGACCTGCCGGGCGAGGTCAGGCTGCTGAACCGCGAAGGGCCGTACAACATCGGTCCCGAAGAAATCGTCGCCGCAATCCGCGAATGGAGAGCCCAATGAACGTCCCCAACCTCAAGGCCAGCAGCTTCAAATCCGACATCACGCCGATCTGGTGTCCCGGCTGCGGCGATTTCCATGTGCTGCTGTCGGTCACCAAGGCGCTGGCCGAGCTTGGCCGCGCGCCCGAGGACATCGCGGTGATCTCGGGCATCGGCTGCTCGTCGCGGATCCCGGCCTACACCGCCTGCTACGGGTTCCACGGGGTCCACGGCCGCTCGCTGGCAGTGGCCGCCGGGCTGAAGGTGGCGCGCCCCGACCTGACGGTGATGGCGATGAGCGGCGATGGCGACGGCTTTTCCATCGGTGGCAACCATTTCCTGCATGCCTGCCGGCGCAATGTCGACATGACCTATATCGTCATGGACAACCGCGTCTACGGGATGACCAAGGGGCAGCCCTCGCCGACGACGGAATCGGACTGGGACAGCGCCCTGTCGCCGGGCGGCACCGGATTGCGGTCCTTCCATCCGCTGGTGATCGCGCTGGCCTCGGGTGCGAATTTCGTCGCGCGCGAGTTCTCGGGCGACATCAAGGGCTGCACCCGGACCATCGTCGAGGCGGTCAGGCATCCCGGGTTTTCCTTCGTCGAGATCCTCAGCCCCTGCGTCACCTTCCGGCCCGACGAGAAGGCCTGGAAGGACCAGGTTCACGTGGCCAGCGTCCCCGAGACAGACGATCCGGCCCGCGCCGCGCGGCGGATCATGACCGATGACGGGATGAACACCGGCATCCTCTACCGCGGACCGCGCGCGCCCTATCACGCCTCCGTCTCGGACAGGGAGGTCGACCTGGCGCCGCTGGAGCGCGCCTTCGAGATCTAGGAGCGGGCGCGCCGCACCCGGGCCCCTTACGCCGCAGCTCTTTCCGGGGCGCCAGCCCCGGATCGCGCCCGACCCGCCCCCAGGGCGGGCGCGATTTCATCGCCCCCGCCCTCGTGTCGGGCGCAATCCTTAGCGCAGGGGCCGAAGCGATTCCTACCCCACTCACTCTGTTTCGAGAAAGGGCGCGACCTGAACGACCATCAGATCGCGCAATGGGCTACGGAACGCCCGCCCCGGATCGCGACGGGTGCCCCTCCTACCGTTCGGTCGCGCGGCACGCCGCGCGCCGCCGGTCATCGCTGGTCGACCACCCGAACCGCCTTGCCCTCGGACCGGGGGATCTTTCCCGGTGCGTTCACCCGGACCGTGCAGGTGACCCCGATGGTCGACTTGATGTGGTGGCGCACTTCGGCCGCCTTGCCGGCCAGCGCCGCGGCGTCGTTCGGCAGACCCGCGACCAGCTCGACCTCGACGGCCATCGCATCGAGCGGACCCTCCTTGAACAGCCTGATCTGGTAATGCGGCGCCAGGCCCTGCAGCCCGACAAGCACCGCCTCGACCTGCGAGGGATAGACGTTGACGCCGCGGATGATCATCATGTCGTCGTCGCGCCCGTCGACGCGCAGGATCCGCAGATGGGTCCGGCCACACCGGCAGGGCTCGTCCGTCAGCCGTGTGATGTCGCGGGTCCGGTAGCGCACCATCGGCATCGCCTCCTTGGTCAGGGTGGTGATGACCAGCTCTCCGGTCTCGCCCATCGGCAGCGGCTCGAGGGTTTCGGGATCGATGATCTCGAAGAGGAAATGATCCTCCCAGCCATGCAGCCCGTCGCGCGCCGCGTCGCATTCGCAGGCCACGCCCGGCCCCATGATCTCGGACAGGCCATAGATGTCGACAGCCTTGATCCCGAGCCTTGTGTCCAGTTGCCGGCGCAGCTCGTTCGACCAGGGCTCGGCCCCGAAAAGCCCGCGGCGGACCGGCAGCGCGGCCATGTCCACCCCCATGCGCTCGGCGACCTCGGCGATGTTGAGCGCGTAGGACGGGGTCGAGCAGAGGGCGACCGGGCCGAAATCCTTCAGCAGGGTGACCTGCCGCTCGGTGCCGCCGCCCGACACCGGCACCACGACGCAGCCCAGCCGCTCGGCACCGTAATGGGCGCCCAGCCCGCCGGTGAAGAGGCCATAGCCATAGGCGTTGTGCACCAGATCGCCCGGCCGGATGCCCGCCGCCGCCATCGACCGGGCCATCAGGTCCGACCAGCGGCCGATGTCGCCCAGCGTATAGCCGACGACGGTGGGCTTGCCGGTGGTTCCCGACGAGGCATGGACCCGCGCCAGGTCGGCCAGCGGCCGGGCGAAGAGCCCGAAGGGATAATTGTCGCGCAGATCGGATTTCACCGTGAAGGGGAAATGCCGGATATCGTCGACGCTCCGCAGGCGCGCCGGCGAGACCCCGGCCCGGTCGAACGCCGCCCGGTAATGCGCCACGTTGTCGTAGGCCTGACCCAACGACCAGCGCAACCGCTCGGCCTGCAACTCGCGGATCCGGCGACGCGGCAGGGTCTCGACCGCATCGTCAAAGCGGAAATCCGGCTCCATCGTGGTTTGCATCTGCATCCTTCGGTTCCTCCCTGAACCTGTCGTTGATGGCCCCTCGGCGCCCCGTTCAGGCCCTGAACCAGCCGGGCTTGATCCCGGGGCTGCTCTTGCCGGCGCCGCGGGCGGGCATCCGGTTCAGCGCATAGCCCTGGTCGAAGGCGGCGCGGGTGATCAGGACATGCTTGACCTCCCAGCCGGTCAGCAGCGCACCCAGCCCGGCCATTACCAGCAGGACGGGCTGTGCGGCAGGCACCAAGGCGGCGGCCAGCGCGGCCGCGGCGACAAGGGCCTGGGGCGCCGCCGAGAACCCGGCCTTGATGCGGGCGAAGGCGGCGAAGGCCCCGGTCGGGGCGCCTTCGCGCTGCAGCCCGCCGCGATAGCGGGTCCAGGCCCAGGCCCGTAGCCCGACCAGGGCCGTCAAGGCCAGCGCAACGGCACGCGCCTCGGTGCCGGTGGCGGCCATCACCACCGCCAGCGCCCCGGCGCCCTCGGTCAGCCCGGTGGTGACGATCAGCGGCACCACGGCCGGGTGGCGCCAGGCCGGGATCCCCTTGGCCGCCCGCAGGATCCGGGCCTGGCAATAGAGAAAGGCCAGGCCCGAGAGCCCGGAGAGCGCCAGCAGCACCGGCGATCCCAGGAGCCAGGCCAGAGCGCCGAAGCCGAAGAAGGGCAGGGCGGCCATCGCCTCGCGGGTCATCCAGCTGGTGAAGGGGTTCAGATAGACGTTGAGGAACCGCCAGGGCCGTCCGATCTCGAACCAGATGCAGATCAGCCCGGCCATCACGAAGATCAGCGCCAGCGGCACCGCCGCCCAGGAGGCCGGGCCGGTCAGCGCGGCGAGGGCCGTCATCGCCATCAACCCGGTGCCGGTGCCGCCGAAAACGAAGTTCGCCGCCGCGCGCCAGTCCCACTTGGTCTGCAGCCGTGGCGAGACCGAGGCCAGGCCCACCGGCTCGGCCACGTAGGGCACGGCCTCGGGCGGCGCCACGTCGCCGATCTCGCCGTCATAGAGGTAATGGATGTTGGGCCCGTTCCCCAGCTCCTCATGCATGCGGAAATGGCGTTTCGAGCGCAGAAGTTGCGAGACATTGCTCTCGGGATCGTCGAGATCGCCCATGGTCAGCGCCCCGGCGATGCAGGAGCTGACGCAGGCCGGCGTCGCCGCGGCATCGACCCCGGGCACCAGCCCTCTGGCGCGGCCGGCGTCGATCAGATCGACGCAGAGCGTGCATTTCTGCGCGACGCCCAGCCGCGCCGGATCCTCGCGCAGCGCTTCGTGCCGCATCGCCTTGCCGCCATAGGCCGACGCGGGAAGATCGACGCGCGAGCGCGCCTGATAGGGGCAGGCCACCGCGCAATAGGCGCAGCCGATGCAGAGGTCATAGTCGATGGTGACGATCCCGTCGTCGCGCTTGCGCGTCGCGGTGGTCGGGCAGACATCGCGGCAGGACGGCTCGTCGCAATGCATGCAGCCCACCGGCACGAAGGCACGGTTGACGGTCGGAAAGGCGCCGGTCTCGAAGTCGAGCACCTTGCGCCACTGGATGCCCGGCGCGGTGTTGTTGGCGTGCTTGCAGGCCGAGGTGCAGGTCTGGCAGCCGACGCAGCGGTTCAGATCGGCGACGATCGCGTATCGGGTCATGCCCGTCCTCCGGTCTTGCGGATCGCCACCCGCACCAGGTCGGCCGAGGAGCCTGTGGCGTCGGTCAGGTCCAGCGACATCGGCGTGAGGCTGTTCATGCTGGGGGTCTTCAGATCCTTGGCGAAGGGCGTCTTCCAGTGATCGAACTGCCCGATCATCAGCAGCGTGTCGGGCCGGATGCCGTGGCGCAGGATCACCGCGCCGTTCGTCGTGCCGGTCGGGGAATAGACCTCGACCCGCTCGCCCTCGCGCAGCCCCAGCCGGGCTGCCGCTTCGGGGTTCATCACCACGCCGCCATGCCCGGCCACGTTCGCCGCCACCTCGTGGATCATCTGGATGCCGGCATTGCCGCCCCAGGAATACTGCATCGACCGCGCGGTCAGCAGCCAGAACGGATAGTCGCCGATCTCGACGCCGTACTGCTTTTCGAGCGCATCTTCCCAGAGCTGCGGCAGGTCCTGGTAATGCGGCATGGCCTCGTATTCCCTGAGTTGCCGGTCCCACCAGGTGATGCCCATCTCGTGCAGCCGCGCGCCCAGCTCCTGGCCGATGCGCAAGAGCCGCTCCTGATAGGGCAGCTCGAAGCGCAGGCCCTTCTCGACCATCGCCGGGTAGAGGTACCAGCGCGCCTTCGGGAAGGGGATGGTGCGGAACCCGTGCTCGCGGAAATAGTCCAGCCCCTGGTCCTCGGCGCCCTCGGTCAGCTCGGCGCTGGCGGCGCGGCAGGCGGCGTCCCAGATCGCCTCGACCGAATGCTCTGCGTCCGGGTCCAGCGAGAAATCATAACCCTCGCCGAAGAAGCGCAGCCCGGCCGCGCCCTTGTTGATCGCGGTGTTGTACTCGGCCAGCAGCCCGGTGCCCTTGGCAAGTTGCGTCGAGATCCAGGTGAAATCGCGCGCCTCGCCCATCGGCGCGGCGGCCGGCTCGCGCAGCGCAAAGCCCTGATGCTCCCAGAACTGCTCGACATATTTCGACCCGCCGATGCGGATCAGCTGCAACCCCTCCAGATCGGTGCATTCGGGCAGGAGCACGTCGGCCATGTGGTTGGTTTCGTCATGGGTATAGGCAAAGCAGACGGTGAACGGGAAATGCGCGATCACGTCCGCGACCGCGCCGGTATCCCAGAACGAGATCACCGGATTGGTGCGATAGACGAACCAGACATCGGGCTGGGTCGGTTTCGGCAGATGCTCGAAACCCTTCTGCTGCGCCATCCAGGCCAGATGTGTCGGACCCAGCGCCTGGCTCCAGGGCGAGTTGGCGGCCAGCGGGATCAGCGTCTGATGCGCGTGGCGCGAAGGCGAGGTGTCGTGGAAGGCGTCGCGTTTGGTCGGGTTCATCGGATAGTTCATGAACCCGTCGGTCCCGGGCACCACGCTGGACCAGCGGTTGTCGGCGGGCCGGTTCAGCCGCACGGTGGTGCCAAGCGTGCCGCCCGGCACCTCGAGCCCGCCGATCAGCACCGCCATCAGCGTCCGCGCCCAGGCGCATTCGTAACCGCCCCAGCCGTTCGACACGGTCTTGCCCAGCGAGATGGCCACCGGGCGGAAGGGCATTTCCCGGCCGTCCACCACGGTCGTCGCCCCGACATGGGCGTGATGCAGGTAATCGAGCGCCGTGGTTCGCATCGTCGCCGCGGGCACGTCGCAGATCTCGGCCGCCCACTCCGGCGAATAGGGCGCGACATGGGCGACGAGATGCGCGAAGGCCGGCTTGCAGGCGGCGCCCTCATGTCGCCAGCGGTCGTCATCGGCCCCGACCTCGAGCCCGGTGACGGTGAATTCTCCCTCCAGCGCCGGATCGGCGCCCTCGGTGTCGTAGGGCACTGCCGCGGCGGTGGTCAGATCCCAGATGAGCGGCTTCTCGCTCTCAGGATCGCGCAGGTAGAACCCGTTGGGGGCGACCAGATAGGGGGCCGAGCTGCGCGCCTTCAGGAACGGGATGTCCAGCCGCTCGCGCGGCACCTCGCGCAGCAGAACGTGCAGCATCGCGAACATGAAGGCCGGGTCGGTCTTGGGCCGGATCGGGACCCATTCGGCCGAACAGGCGCCGGTCACCGACAGGTGCGGCTCGACCTGCACGCGCTTGACGCCCCGGTCGCGGGCATCGGCGTGCCGGCGCACCCCGCAGACCCCGCCCGAGGCTTCGACATTCGCGCCGAACGAGATGATCATCTCGACCCGCGGCGTGTCCGGGGAGACGGTGAAGGCGCGATGCCAGAACTCGCCGTATAGATGTTCGGAGTGATAGCACTTCACCCCCTGGCCGCTGCCAAAGCTCATGTCGATGGGCCCCCAGGCCTTCAGGAAGGCAGGGAAGGTGCCCATGTAGACCGTCGAGGTGCCGCCGCCGCCGAAACTGGCGGCGACGCGCGGGAACCCGCTCTCGTCCATCAGGCCCTTGGCGCGGGACTCGTTCAGCTTGCCGCAGATCAGCTCCAGCGCCTCGTCCCAGCTTGCCGGGCGGAACTGCGGATCCTCGCCGCGGCCTTTTTTCGGGTTGCTGCGGATCATCGGCGTCTGGATGCGGTTGGGGTTGTTGGTCTTCTGGATCAGGCCGAAGGCCTTGACGCAGACCTTGCCATGCGCCGGATGCACCGCCGCTGCGCTGTCATTGGGCCGGATCTGGACCGGCACGCCATCCATCACGTCGACCTTCATCAGATCGGGCCCGGCGACGCACTGGTAGCAGTAGGACGACACGCTGGTCGTGGATTTCCCGTTGGGTGGCTTCATGGCGCGCGCCTCTCAGGAGCCTTTCATTCGGGCGGCCTTCTGGGCCAGCCGGTCCCGTGTCTTGTCGACATCTACCACGACCCGTTCATGCCGCCCCTTGCAGATCTCGTCCAGCGGGTCGCTGGCGCCGATGTCGAAGGCCACCTTGCGGCCGTCGAGCGCGGCCACGGTGGCGGTGATGGTCACCGGCGAGTCGATCAGCGTCGGCGCGGTATGGACGATGTTGACCACCGTGCCGACCGAATCCTGACCCTCGGGCACATGCTTCAGGATCAGGTCTCGGCAGAGATGCTCTATATCGCGCACCAGCGACGGCGTCGCGTAGACTCGGCACGCCTCTCCCATGAAATCGATGGTGCGGTCGGCATCGACGGTGATCTCGCGCGACATGGTGGAACCGACTTCCAGCGCATTGCTCATTGCTGCATCCGTTTTGCTAAATATGTATACTAGTACCAGTATGCATATTTTGATCCGCCTGACCAGTGACTCTTGAACGATGTCGCCAGTCTTCGCCATGCTCCCCGGGCCTGACCCACGTTTCAGGCGGAGTTCGGCCGGGTCGGGGTGGCCGGCTGCGGGCAGAACGGGAGCCTGTCCGGAGGGTGCCTCGGGCTGCCGCGCAGCACTTGGCCGCGTTGCGCTTCAAGTCTCTATGGGATGTGAAATCGTGCAAGATCCTTTCTGTCCGATCAGGGTCATCCCTCCGCGATTCTCCGGTTTCAGCCATGCGCCGGGCGCACGGCGGCTATACGGCATCACCTCTGGCGCGGCTGCGGGGCCATGGCTATCTGCCCGGTCAGGGAGGAGACCACGCTATGCAAGGATGGTTTCCGATGGCACACTATTCCACCGAGCACGCGGCCTTCGGCCCCGTGTCCAACCCGATCAGCCGCTTCTTCGCAACGATCGGCAACGCCCTCGTGCTGATGAGCACCGCCAACGCGCGCGTCCGTCAGGTCGAGCGGCTGCAGAGTCTCTCGAACGAGCAGCTCGCCGAGCGCGGCATGCGGCGCGAGGACATCGCCCGCCACGTCTTCCGCGACCTCTACTGGGGCTGATCCCCGGCGCCAGCGGCCGCACCCCGCCCCGATGGGCAGGGGTGCCGCTGGCCGCCGGTGCGCGCGGATATCTGCTGCAAACGCACGAGATGCTGTTCGATGCCCACTGGCACGGGTTCCGCGATTTTGGTGGCATCCCGGAGCGGGGCATTTACGACAATATGCGCACCGCGGTCGACCGCGTCGGTCGGGGAGTGTCCTGAACTTTGTGTATCTGGCCCGGTCCATGCGGTTACAGATACTCAAGCGTCGAAGCGCTCGCCGAACATCATGGCGAACTGGTTCCGGGCTGCAAACCATTCCCGGACATGAAGCGCCCCGGGTTTACCGGAGAGTTCTTTGTTCAAAACTTACGCGGCTCTTTCAAGGGCGTTCATGCTCGCATGGAATGCATCCTCCCTGTCAATCAGCCCTTTAATTGCGGTTCTTCGTCAAGCCTGCTTTTTGTCCGTGCCGGGGTCATGGTCCTTTTCGAGGTCATGGCCTC
>JAGRMU010000254.1:5378-6932 GCA_020441165.1 Sedimentitalea sp. | reverse complement strand
GAATACGAGGCGGCGGTGCTGCTGGCCACCCGCATCGGCGGGGTCTTCGGCGCCGAGGATGAGGCCGGGCGCGCCCTCGCCCGGATCGGCGTCGCGGTGGCGAAATACTGGCTGACCAAGCGCAACCCGCAGTTCGTCTTCGAGTGCATGGAATGTCACGGCGGCGTCGGTTTCGTCGAGGACACGCCGATGCCGCGCCTCTTCCGGCAATCGCCGCTGAACGCGATCTGGGAGGGATCGGGCAACGTCATCGTGCTGGACGTGCTGCGCTCGCTGCACCGCGCGCCCGGCGCGATGGACGCGCTGCGCGTCGAGATCGACGCCGCCCGCGGACTGAATGCAGCCCATGACGCCGCGGCTGCGGCGCTCTGGGAGCGGCTGACCGCGCCGTCGGAGGCCGAGGGCCGCCTGCTGGTCGAACGCATGGCGCTGCTGCTGCAATCCTCGCTGCTGCTGCGTCACGGGGCGGAGGCGGTGGCCGATGCCTTCTGCGCCACCCGGCTGGGCGGGGCGGGCGGCCACATGCACGGCGTGCTGCCCGAGAGCGCCGATGTCGACGCGATCCTGGCGCGCCAGGCGGTCTGACCGGCGATCGGGCCGGGCGCGGCTCAGCCGTCGTCCGGGCCGCGCTTGCGCAGGATCCGCGCCAGTTCGGTGGCGCTGCGACTCGCCGCCGCGAAGGCCTCGGTCAGTTCCGCCTCGCGCTCGTCCAGAAGCTCGCGGCCGGCCTTGATGCCGCTCTGCGTCTCCTCGAACACCGCCTCGGCGCTGTTCGGCAGCGACGCCTGGGCCAGTCGCAGGAAGGCGCGGTCGCGCAGCCGCGCCTCGCCCTCGTCGAGCCGCTTGCGCGCCTGGCCGATCCCCTCCTTCAACTGCCGCGCCCCCGCCTCGAGCCGGGCCAGCGCCTCGGTCGTCGCCGCCTCGGGGTCCGCCCCGGCAAGATCCACCCGGTCGGTGCGGCGCAGCCCGGCGACATGCGGCACCATGATCATCTGCCCCGCGACATAGGCCTCGCGCCGCGCCAGCTGCGGGTTGGCCTCGAGCAGCGCGCGCTCTGCGCGCTGTTGCTCCTCGGGGCCGGCCTCGTCGAGGTGGAACAGCTTGCGCGCCAGGGTGGCGAGGGTCTTTTCGCGTCCGATGCGGGCGATGCCTCTGGCCATGTCGGTCTCCTTGCTATGCGATGATGTTCAGCGCGTCGAACGGTGCCGGAAGCGCCGCGCCGTTGAGCCGGATGCCCGCCGAGGTCACATTGCCGATCACCGTCGCCGCGCGGCCGCGCAGCTGCAGCGAGTCGGTGTCGCCGGCATGGGTCACGGCATTGCCCGAGACCATCAGGCGCTGCGCCCCGAGCAGCACCGCCACAGCCCGGTGGCGGCGCCCTTCGAGCAGGCACTGGTTCTGGGCAAAGGCCAGCGACACGGCGCCGGCATCGAAGACCTGAACCGCCGCGGCCAGCAACCCGGCGCCATGGCGCAGCTGGTTGCCGGTCAGCCCGATCTGGTTGAGCAGCGCCCGCGACGGGGTGACGCGATAGCGGCGGCGCGAGAGGTGCAC
>JAGRMU010000254.1:0-5311 GCA_020441165.1 Sedimentitalea sp. | reverse complement strand
GGCTTGCCGACGCCGCCGCGCGCGTCCTCCTGCGGCTCGGTGCCGATCTGGATCCCCAGCCAGCCGGTCAGCGCCTCGGGATCGGCGCCAAGGTCGCCCTCGATCATGTTGCCCTCGATCAGCAGCCCGTCATAGGGCGGGCGCAGCAGGATCGCGATGGCGCGGGTCTCGCCGCGCCCGGGGCCGATCTCGGCAAGGCTGTTGCCGCGGATCGCGAAACCGCCGAGGTTCTGCGCCGCGATGCCGGCGCATAGCTGCCCGTCCCTGGCGCCCTGCCCGATCCCGCGCAGCGCGTTGCCGGCGATCTGGCCACCCTGCGCCGCCGCCACCGCGATGCCGACGGTATTCGCCTCGCCGGCCTGCCGGGCGATGTCCTCGATCACGTTGTTGTCGATGGCGATGTGGCGGATGTCGGCGTCGGGCTCGACCAGGATGCCGGCCGCGCCACAGCGCCGGATCACGTTGCGCTTGACCAGCACCGCGCCGTGCAGCCCCTCGATGCGCAGCCCGGCCCCAGCCAGATCGAAGATCGCGTTGCCGGTGATCTGCGCGTCGGTGCGCTGCTCGGGCAGCAGGCCGTCGGCCAGCACGATGCCGTCGCCGCCCTCGTCGCCGCCGCTGATCTGGCAATCGCGCAGCGTCAGATCGCCCGATCCCAGCACCAGCGCGCTGCGCTGCGCGAGCACGCTGCACCCCTCGATCCGGGTCGCGGCG
The DNA here is from genome assembly GCA_020441165.1 of Sedimentitalea sp. Taxonomy (GTDB): domain Bacteria; phylum Pseudomonadota; class Alphaproteobacteria; order Rhodobacterales; family Rhodobacteraceae; genus JAGRMU01. The sequence continues at coordinate 4,597 of JAGRMU010000254.1, read as the reverse complement.
GCCGGGGTTTCGGCCAGACGGATCAGCGCGCCGCGACCCATGCCCAGCACCATGGTGCGCGCGAAGACCGCCTGCGCGATGTTCAGCGCCACCCGGTCGAACAGCACCCCGACCCGGCCGCCGAAGAGGATGCAATCCTCGACGCGCAGCTCGGCCAGCGCCACGAAGGTCAGATCGTCATCCTCATCCAGACCGTAGCTCGCCCGCGCGCCGAGCGCGTGCGGGGCGATGACCAGGCAGTCTTCGACCTGCGCCGCCATCTGCAGCCGGTCGAGAGCGATTCCGAAATCGAAACTGTCCTCGGGATTGCGCGACAGCAGCACCACCGCCAGCCGGCGCAGCGCAAGGCCCGTGCAATCGGTGGCGGCGATACCGTGAACGATCACCGCGTTGCCCTGTTCGTCCTCGCCGGGCGCGGCGAAGAGCGAGAACCCGTCCAGCCGGATGTCGTGCGACCGGTCGACGCGGATCGCGCCGCCCCTGCCGCGATAGGCCAGGATCGTGCCCACGCCCTGCCCGGTGAGGCGCAGCCCGATCTGTTCGGAGATCACCACCGGTTCGGAGAGCGCGTAGGCCCCGGCCTCGAGGCAGACCGTGCCGCCCGCGGCGCCGACCTGGTCGATGGCCGCCTGGATGGTCAACGCCCCGGAATTGTGCCCCTCGGCGGTGACGCAGACGGTGCAGCCGCAGCTTTTCGTCTCGCCCCCCTCGGGCAGGTCCGGCGGCCAGAACACCCGGCAGTCCTGCACCGAGTTGGGAAAGCGCACCACGCCCAGCCGGCAGTGATGACGCTGGATGCCCTCGGGCGGGGCGGCGCGCAGTTTCTCGACCGAGGTGCCGGCGGTGCGCGCGGCGAAGCGCCAGTAATCCATGTCGCGGAACGCGCCCGGCCCCTCGGCCGTGGAGAACCGCACGGTGATGCCGCTTTCCAGGATCAGCGTGGTGCCCGCGGGCGGGATCGGAATCAGCCCGTCGCTGGCGGCGGCATCCAGATCCTCCCAGGGCGTGCCGTTGGCGCGCCGGACAATGCCGCGCTGGTCCCAGCGGATCAGCCGGGTGCGTCGGTCGGCGAAACTGTCTCCCGCCGCGCCCGACGGGATCAGGTCGGGATCGACCACCGTGCCCGTCTCGAAGGCGATCTCGCGGGTCTCGGGATTGACGCTCGCCACCCGCAGCATCTGCCCCGAGCGGTGATCGAATTCGCGCCGGTTGTCGGTGATCTCGACCCAGTCGCCGGCCGAGAATCGCAGCACCTCGTCGCGCCCGATCCGGGTGACGGTGACGCTGGCGGCGGGGCTGGCGATGGCCTCGATGGTCGCCGCGACCGAGGCGTTCTCGCGCGAGAACTTGAACCGTGTCGGCGGCGCGCCGGGCTCGGTGGCATGCAGCTCGACCCGGTAGAGCTGGTTCTCGATGCCGCTGTAACCGTCGGTGGGCGGCACCAGGCAGGGGTTCTCGGGATCCTCGATCTCGATCGTGTCGGTGGTCAGCCGCGCGGTCGAGGGGGCGATGGTCTGGGTCCAGCCCTGCAAATCGGCATCGGGCGTCGCGCAGGTGGCATTGGCGCCGACATCCGCCAGCACCCGCACCTGCCAGACCGTCTGCCAGCGCGTGGTGGTGTCGATGCCGCCCAGGGCCGGTTCCAGCAGCGTGGGATCCTTGACCGGCGTCACCTCGCGCTGCCAGGCGACGAGATAGGCCAGATGGGTGCCGCCGGGCCCCGGCAGAGCGGCGGGCGCCGGCCAGTAGGGCTGCCGGTCATAGCTCAGCCAGTCGCCACCCGGCGGCGCGATCATCTCGTCCAGCACCCCCGCCGGGGTGACCGTGCCGGCGCTGCCACGATCGAAAACCGCCGCGGGCAGGTCCGGCGCGGTGCCGTCGAAATCGGCCTGCCCGGCATTCTGCACCAGCATCCCGTCGAGATAGAGCCGCCCCGGCCCGATCTCGAGCCCACTACCGCTGGCGATGCGGATGGCGAAGCCGTCCGCGGTCTCGCGCGGGACCACCGCGCGCCCGATCGTGTCCACCGTGCCGGCGCGGATCCGGCGCTCGAAGATCTGCACCATCTCGTTCCAGTCGGCATCGAGCACCGCCCGGCCCTGCTGCAGGAAGACCCCGGCAAAATCGCGCAGGCTGTCGAAACTGTCTCTGCTGTAATCGCCGCTCATGGATCTTCCCCTTTCAGGTTTCGAAGAACAGTCCGGCCTCGAGGCCGAAGCGCAGGAACTCCTCCAGGCGCAGGCGCAGGTTCGCCTCGCGCTGCGGCTGGAACAGGTGATGCCAGGCGCCCATCTCGCTTTCGTCCGAGGCGCCCTGCGCGATCTCGCGCGGCGCCAGCGCGTGCAGCTGGGCCTGGGCGGGATGGCTGGCGCCGAGCGCGGTGAAGACCGGCACCAGCCAGCGGGTGATGCGCGCCTCGATCAGCGCGCGCTCGGCGGCCGGAAGCGGCCCGCCGGTCTCGATCTCGCGCGCCTCGATGGCCTGGTCGATAGCCAGCTGCGGCTGGCAGCGGTAGCGCCGCGGCGTGATCGAACCGGGCGGCACGTAGCTGAAGCGCAGGCACCCCTCCTGCCGCCGCAATGCCCGCACCGGCGGCTCGCCCGCGGCCCGCGCGTGCAGCAGGCTGTCCGAGACCAGCGGCAGCGCCCGCGCCAGGATCCGGCCGATCACCGTCGAGCCAAGGATGGTCAGCGCCCCGCCCGGCGCCCCGCCCGGCCCGCCGATCGCCCAGGCCTCGGGGCTGTCCCCGGGATCGGCAGCGGCGGCATCGACGATGCTGTCGCGCAAAGTGGCGTTGACGGTTCCGTCCAGTTCCAGCCGCCCGGTGATCGCGCGGTCGACCCGCAGCTCGGTGCCGCCGGCGGCGACCGACAGGCTGACCGCCTCCGGGCTGGACGGCGCCCCGGCAGGGGTGAAGCCGAGGCCGGGGATCAGCGTGACATGGCGCAGCGTGACCTCGCCGGGCATCGCGCCTTCCGCGTTCGGGAGCACCTCGACCCGGTCGCCCTCGACGCAGAGCCCGTCCAGCGTCAGGCGCGACTCGGCGCCACCGGTCAGCACCATCGGCTGCGCGGCGCGCAGGATCGGACGCACCCCGTCGGCGGCGCGCAGGATCACCTCGGCACCGGCCTCGGCGGCCATCAGCGTCGGCGCGTCGAAGACCTCGTTGGCGGCCAGTTCCAGGATGCCGCCCCCCGCCAGCGCGGCCAGCGCCGCGTCGAGATCGGCGGCCGGGTCCGAGACCCTGACCACCACCTGACCGGGCGCGGTCACCAGGTCCGCCGCGCGATTGTATTCGCCGCCGCCGATCCGCCCCGGGAAGGCATCGTGCCAGGTCACCCGCACCGCGCCGGGGTTCGCCTCGCGGAAGGCGATCCGCCCTAGCTCGGGGTCGACGCGCACGTCCGGTCCCGCCGGGTCTACGTGCGGCGAGTGGTTCCAGCCCGGCCCGTCATTCGACAGATCGCAGGCGGCGATCTGCCCGGGCGGCACCGGCACGCCGTCGACGAAGATCTCGAAGGCGCGCGGGTAATAGAGCGCCACGTCGCCATGCAGCGCCCGCCGAGTGATCGGGCCGGGCAGGTTCACCGGTTGCGCGAGGGTGCGGATCGAGTCCTCCGGCTCGGGCCGGTTCACCAGCTGCCGCGGTGCGCCCAGCGGATCGAAGAGGAACCGGCGCGGACCGACGCGGGTGGCCGGAACGTTGGTGTGGCTCATCACGGCGAGGCGCCACAGGTGCAGCCCGACATTGGGCAGGTTGTGCCGCCCGCCGGTGGACTTGCGCCCCGCCCCCTGCTGGATCGAACGCACGTCGACGCTGCGCGCCGCCCGGTCGAAGCCGCCGCCCAGCCGTTCCAGCGGCAGCGGATCATGCAGGTCGGGGCTGGCATGGTGATCGGGGCGGACATGGTTCATGTGCTGGCAGGTGGCAACGAGCTGGACATATTCCACCGCCCGGGCCGGCCAGCCGGTGACGTCCCGCGCGAGCTGCTCGAGCACCGCCGCCGTGCCCTTGCCGCGCCGGTAGCCGATCAGGTGCGCCACCTCGGCGCGGTTGCCCACCGCCAGCCCCGCGACCGGGTGCAGCGCGCGATAGCCGAGCGTGCCGCCGATATAGGGCACCGCCCAGGGCGCGCAGGTCTCGATGAAGAGGTTGTCGAAGAGCTGCTCGATGCTCTCCTCGATCACCGCCCCCTCGCGCGCCAGCACCGCGATGAGCTGGCGCAGCGGCTCGCCTTCGGCGGCGTCGCGCAGCCGGTGGACCGCCGGCAGCAGGCGATAGAGCGCGTCCGGGGTGATCCGGGTCATGTCATCACCTCCAGCTTGTCCAGTGGCTCGGGCGAGAGGGTCAGGATCTCGGCGGGCAGCAGCGCGCCGGTGGGGCCGAGACGCCCGGGCTGCGCGATCAGCCGCGGATGCAGGCTCTGCCCGGCCTGGGGCGGCGTCTCGCGATAGAGAAAGTCGGTGTCGATGGCGATCACGCCCGGCACGGCATGGGCCGCCGCCGCGATCTCGGACCGCGCGACGCGTTGGGCGAAATCGCGGGCCTCGAAGGCGAAGGCGGCGCGCATCGCCGCCTCGACCGCCGCCAGCACCG
>JAGRMU010000033.1:729-1091 GCA_020441165.1 Sedimentitalea sp. | reverse complement strand
GGCTACCACATGCAGGAGGCCGGCGCGAACCTGGTGCAGGAGCTGGCCTATACCCTCGCGGACGGGCGCGAATACGTGCGCGCCGCCATTGCGCGCGGCATGGACGTGGACCGCTTCGCCGGGCGGCTGTCCTTCTTCTTCGCCATCGGCATGAACTTCTTCATGGAGGCGGCCAAGCTGCGCGCCGCGCGCCTGCTCTGGCACCGGATCATGACCGAGTTCGGCGCAAAGGACCCCAAGTCGCTGATGCTGCGCACCCATTGCCAGACCTCCGGCGTGTCGCTGCAGGAGCAGGACCCCTACAACAACGTGGTGCGCACCGCCTATGAGGCGATGTCGGCGGTGCTGGGCGGCACCCAGTC
>JAGRMU010000033.1:0-722 GCA_020441165.1 Sedimentitalea sp. | reverse complement strand
CTGCACACCAACGCGCTGGACGAGGCGATCGCCCTGCCCACCGACTTCTCCGCCCGCATCGCCCGCAACACCCAGCTGATCCTGCAGGAGGAGACCGGGATCACCCATGTCGTCGATCCGCTGGCCGGCTCCTACTATGTCGAGAAGCTGACCCACGACCTGGCCACCGAGGCCTGGGCGCTGATCGAGGAGGTCGAGGCGATGGGCGGCATGACCAAGGCGGTGGCCAGCGGCATGCCCAAGCTCAGGATCGAGGAGACCGCCGCCACCCGCCAGGCCCGGATCGACCGCGGCGACGAGGTGATCGTCGGCGTGAACAAGTATCGCAAGGACCGCGAGGACCCGATCGACATCCTCGATGTCGACAACGTGGCCGTGCGCAAGAGCCAGATTGCCCGGCTCGAGAAGATCCGCGCCAGCCGCGATGCGGACGCCTGCACCGCGGCGCTTGAGGAATTGACCCGCCGTGCCCGCGAGGGCGGCAATCTGCTGGAGGCCGCCATCGAGGCGGCGCGGGCGCGGGCATCTGTCGGAGAGATCAGCATGGCAATGGAAAAGGAATTCGGCCGCCACCGGGCCGAGGTGAAGACCCTCGCCGGGGTCTATGGCGCGGCCTACGAGGGCGACGAGGGCTTCGCCGCGATCCAGAAATCGGTCGAGGATTTCGCCGAGATCGAGGGCCGCCGCCCGCGCATGCTGGTGGTCAAGATGGGCCAGGACGG
>JAGRMU010000253.1 GCA_020441165.1 Sedimentitalea sp. | reverse complement strand
ATCACCAACTTTCGCGCGTTTCTCTCAATCCGCTTCACATACTCGCTGGCCGTGCTCTGTCCGACGCCAGGGCTCGTCGCAATCTTCCGGGTCGACAATCCGCTGGCGTGAAGCCGCAGCGCTTCTCTGATCTTCCGTATCGTCAGTCTCTTCATGGGGCCGCCCGCTCTGTTTGAAAGAGCAAGCGTAGCCCGCCACAGGACTGCCCGGCAGCGCCAGATCCTTACCCGCATAGGGTGACCGGATACCCCGGAATCGGTGACCGGATCAGATTGGAATGGGTGACCGGATCAGATTGGAATCCCCGACCGGATCACCCCGGAATGCGCACGTTGTCGGGATCTTTCCGAACGAAGCCTCCATCATGCGCCTGATCGGCGCGGTGCTGTTCGAACAGAACGATGAATGGCAGACCTCGAGCCGCTACATGACGGTCGAGGCCTTCGCCCAGATCGACAAGGAGGAGATCGACCCCATTCTCAGCATAACCACGAAAGCCGCCTGATCATGCCCTCAGGCCATCCGGGCAATTACACCAGCTTGACGGACGTGACCGGCAATGGCAGCAGGGGGTCGGCTGAGCGCTCTGATGTCCTTCGTCAAGTGCCGAGGCGAGCGAAATCGTCAGGCGCAGGGATTTGCCGGTTTCGAAGTTATCGCGCATGGGGTGGGGACGCGGCTCGGGACGTTGGTGAACAAGCTCTGATGCGCGGGTCGGAACCGCATGTCCATGTATTCGTCCGGGGCTGGTCCTCTCTTACAACAAGCGTCGGCGTTGCCGGCCACAAAGCGCTAACGGGAAGTCCCCTGTCGTTGCCGCGCCCCCGCCGCCATGCGCGATTGAACGGTCTGGCTTTCCGGATCAAACCTCCATCGGGTCCATCCGAGCGATGGCCCACATGAAGTCGACCAGTTCCCGCGCCACCGCGGTGATGGCCACCGTGCTGCGCTTGCCCCGCGCGATTAGGGCGCGGTATCGCTTGGTCAGGCGCGCCTGCGCCTTCCACGCGGTCTCCCTGACCTTCTCGGGCATGTGCCTCGTGGCAAAATCGGCTTTCTTCCCGACGCGTGCGGGGTGGCGATAGGTCCATGCGCTCTCGGCCAGCGTCCGCCGCACGCGCGCGTTGCCGGTCTTGGTGATGCCGCCGCGGCGGACGGTATCGCCTGTGGAGCGCTCGGAGGGCACGAGGCCGAGATAGGCCATCAACTGCCGCGGCGACTCGAACCGGCGGATGTCGCCAACCTCGACCATGAAGGTGACTGCGGCAATCAACCCGACGCCGCGCAAGGCCTGAAGGCGGTCTACCGCCGGCGCCAGCGGCCAGTCGAGCAGGGCGTCCTCAATCGCCTTCTCCAGCCGCGCCACCCGTTCGCGGCACTGCGTCTCGGCGATGATCATCTCGTGCAGGACCGCGATCTGCGCGGGCCAGGCAAAGCTGAGCTCGTGGAGCCACTTGAAGTATTTCGACCCCCAGGCCTTCTTGCCGGGATAGACCCGGCCGTTCCGCAAAAGGAATGATCGGATCTCCTGGCGCTTACGCGTTCGATCCTTCACGGCTGCTTCGCGGGCACGCACCAGATCGCGCATCGCCTCATGCGCCTCATCCGGCGTCCAGATCTCCGTCAGCTCGCCCGCTCGGAACAGGCGCGCCGGTTTCACTGCATCGCGACGGTTCGTCTTCACCCGCTCGCCGGGCCGGCGCGGGATCAGCGATGGCGCGATCACGGCGCAGTCATGCCCGAGTGCCTCGATCTGCCGTTTCAGGCCGTAGCCTGTCGGCCCGGCCTCGTAGCAGAACCGAAGGCGTACGTTCGGACGTTCCAGCTTGCGAATGAACCGCCGAACCGAGGCAGCATCCGCGCCGATTTCCCCACAGGACCTGACTGCGCCGTTCCGGCCACTCTCCGCCACCGCCACGGCATGGCTGTCCTTCGAGACATCCAAACCGATGAAAACTTCGCTATTCTCCTGCATGGTTCGTCCTCCTGGCTTGAGGCCCTGCTCGCCGAGCAACCCTCGTTGAAAGCCGCCAGTGTAGGGCGAACCACCCCGTCACAGGCCAGCCAAAAAAGGACATACGGCCTTACTGCCGGACAGCCGCTCTGGGTGGACTTGCCCGGAGCCGGGCCAAGCCTGCCTCCGACAAGAGAAAACCCCCGCCAGCATCTGGCAGGGGTTTCGGATTTCCGACACCGGATGGCGCGGTCAGCGCCGACCGCGCATGGCGAGAGCCTACCAGTCCTCGCGCACCACCACCCGGGTCTTGATCGGCAGTTTCATCGCGGCCAGGCGCAGCGCCTCGCGGGCGATGTCCTCGTCGACGCCGTCGATCTCGAACATCACCCGGCCGGGCTTGATCTTGGCGGCCCAGAAATCGACCGAGCCCTTGCCCTTGCCCATCCGCACCTCGGTGGGCTTGGAGGTCACCGGCGTGTCCGGGAAGATCCGGATCCAGACTCGGCCCTGGCGCTTCATGTGGCGGGTGAGCGCCCGGCGCGCGGCCTCGATCTGGCGCGCGGTGACGCGCTCGGGCTGCAGCGCCTTGAGGCCGTAATGGCCGAAGGTCAGGTCGCTGCCGCCCTTGGCCTCGCCATGGATGCGGCCCTTGAACTGCTTGCGGAACTTGGTTCTTTTCGGTTGTAGCATCTATCCGTTCCCCTTACCGGCGGCCGCCGCCGGCACCGCGAGGCGCCGGGCCGTCCTGGAGTTCCTGGGCCTTGCGGTCGCGTGCGGCCGGATCGTGCTCCATGATCTCGCCCTTGAAGATCCAGGTCTTGATCCCGATGATCCCATAGGCGGTCTTGGCCTCGACATGGGCAAAGTCGATATCGGCGCGCAGCGTGTGCAGCGGCACCCGCCCCTCGCGATACCACTCGGTCCGCGCGATCTCGGCGCCGCCGAGACGGCCCGCCAGGTTCACCCGGATGCCGAGCGCGCCCATGCGCATGGCGTTCTGCACCGCGCGCTTCATGGCGCGGCGGAAGGACACCCGCCGCTCGAGCTGCTGGGCGATGCTCTCGCCGACCAGCCGCGCGTCCAGCTCCGGCTTGCGGACCTCGACGATGTTGAGGTGCAGCTCGGAGGCGGTCATGTTGGCGATCTTCTTGCGCAGCCCCTCGATATCGGCGCCCTTCTTGCCGAT
>JAGRMU010000252.1 GCA_020441165.1 Sedimentitalea sp. | reverse complement strand
GCACCCAGCGCACCGATTGCGGCGGAGCGAAGAGATGCTCGGAATTGCGGTCGTTGGGCCCGTAGGGGGCGATGAACCCGACGAAGGGCAGCAGCAGGTAGCAGGTCAGCAGGAAGATGCCCGAGACCAGTCCCAGCCGGTGCTTCTTGAACTTGCGCCAGACCAGCTGCCAGGCCGGCGCGTCGAGATCGCGCCGCTCGAGCAGCTGCAGGCTGGCCTGCGGATCGTAGGGCGCATCGTCCACATAGCGGCCGTCGGGCAGGGTGCTCATGCCTCGCGCCCCTCGTAGCGGATGCGCGGATCGAGCATCACCAGCAGCACGTCCGAGATCATCGTGCCGATCAGGGTCAGCAGGGCCACGAACATCAGCACGAAGCCGGCGAGGAACTGGTCCTGGGTCTTCAAAGCGGTCAGCAGGGTCGGGCCGATGGTCTGCAGACCCAGCACCACCGAGACCAGCACCGAGCCCGAGACCATCGACGGCAGCAGGTTGCCGATATCGGCGACGAAGGGGTTGAAGGCCACCCGCAGCGGATACTTGACCAGCATCTTGCTGGGGCTGAGGCCCTTGGCGATGGCGGTCTCGACATAGGGCTTGCTGAGCTCGTCGAGCATGTTGGCGCGCAGGCGCTGCATCATTGCCGCGGCGCCCGAGGTGCCGATCACGAAGGTGGGCACGATCAGGTGGACGAGGATCGACTGGACCTTCTCCCAGCTCATCGGCTGGCCCTCGAAGGCCGGGTCCATCAGCCCGCCGATCGGCAGGTCGAAGAACTTGTGCCCGTAATAGAAGAGGATCAGCGCCAGTAGGAAGTTGGGCGTGGCAAGGCCCAGGTAGCCGACGAAGGCAGAGGTGTAATCGACCCATGTCTTCGAGCGCGCCGCCGCCAGCACCCCCAGCGGCAGCGCCACCAGGTAGACGAAGAGCACCGCCGCCAGGTTGACCAGCACCGTCAGCCAGAGCGAATCGCCGACGATCTCGGCGACGGGCCGGTCGAATTCGAAGGACCAGCCGAAATCGCCCTGGATCAGCCCCGAGAAGCCCTGCGGGCCGGGGATGAACCCCACCCAGATCAGGT
>JAGRMU010000251.1 GCA_020441165.1 Sedimentitalea sp. | reverse complement strand
CAGCGCCGCGGCGATCTGGCCCGAGAAGATCGCCAGCGGGAAGTTCCACGGGCTGATGCAGGTGAAGGTGCCGGCCGGCTGGCACTCGGGGATGTTCGCCGCGTAATAGCGCAGGAAATCGACCGCCTCGCGCAGCTCCGCCACCCCGTCGAGCAGGCTCTTGCCGGCCTCGCGGGTCAGCAGCGCGAAGATCTGGCCGTAATTCTCCTCGTAAAGATCGGCGGCGCGGTTCAGCACGGCGGCGCGCTCGGCGGCCGGCGCATTCCAGGGCGCGGCGCTGGCCAGAGCGGTCTCGATGTCCGCGGCGCTGGCCGGGGCGACGGTGCCGGGGCTGTCGAGCGTGTCGGCGGGGTTGGTGACCGGCTGCGCAGGCTCTGGGTCGGCCTCGGAGGCGAGCAGCGGCACGGCGGCCCAGCTGTGCGCCTTCCAGGGGCTGCGCGCCTCCTCGATGCGCTTGAGGGTCGGCACATGGGTCAGGTCGAAGCCGATGGAGTTGGGGCGCTCGGGCTGGAACAGGTCGGGCCCGGTGGCCAGCGCTGGGAAGTCGCCCTTGATCGCCTCGAACGGATCGGCGGCGACGATCTCGGGGGCCACGTCCTCGTCGACGATCTGGTTCACGAAGGAGCTGTTGGCGCCGTTTTCCAGCAGCCGCCGCACCAGATAGGCCAGCAGGTCGCGGTGGGCGCCCACCGGTGCGTAGATGCGGCAGCGGGTGCCGTTCTTCTCCTTGACCAGCCGGTGCAGCGTCTCGCCCATCCCGTGCAGGCGCTGGAACTCGAAGGGCTGCTCGGCCTCCGCCATGTGCAGGATCGCCGCGACGGTATGGGCGTTATGGGTGGCGAATTGCGGATAGATGCGGTCGGTCATCCCCAGCAGCTTGCGGGCATTGGCGATGTAGGAGATGTCGGTCGCCGGCTTGCGGGTGAAGACCGGAAAACCGTCGATGCCCATCACCTGCGCGCGCTTGATCTCGGTATCCCAGTAGGCGCCCTTGACCAGCCGCACCATGATCCTGCGGTCGTGCCGCCGGGCCATGTCGTAGAGCCAGTCGATGACCCGGCCGGCGCGCTGCCCGAAGGCCTGCACCACCACGCCGAACCCGTCCCAGCCGGCCAGCGCCGGCTCGGCCAGCACGGTGTCGATCACCGCCAGCGACAGGGTCAGGCGGTCGGATTCCTCGGCATCGACATTCAGCCCCATGCCGGCGGATTTGGCCAGCAGCGCCAGCGAGCGCAGGCGCGGCACCAGCACGTCCATCACCGCCTGGGCATGGCCGACCTCGTAGCGCGGATAGAGCGCCGAGAGCTTGACCGAGATGCCGGGATTGGCGCGGATGTCCTTCGCGGTGCAGGCCTCGGCGATGGCCGCGATGGCGCGCGAATAGCTCAGGTGATAGCGCTGCGCGTCGGCATCGGTGCGCGCCGCCTCGCCCAGCATGTCGTAGCTGTAGGTATAGCCCTTGGCCTCCATCCCGGCGGCGCGCTTCATCGCCGCGCCGATGGTCTCGCCGAGGACGAACTGCCGGCCCATCTCGCGCATGGCGCG